>JAILFE010000262.1 GCA_024697725.1 Oscillospiraceae bacterium | reverse complement strand
CTACCCTTGCCCTTCCGTCGGGATGCTTGCTGCCGTAATAATATCCGAGATATCTGCCGACCTGGAATGCCTTCTGCCCGGTGAGTATCTTGTTTGCCTCCCCGCGGAAGCCGTCTGTTCCGAAATATTTGCCCATATCGCTGTTCTCCTTATACAATTCTGTCGGGGCAGCATACACCGCCCCGACTTTGTTGCTTATTACTTATTACTTAACGAATACGTTATATATCGCTCTTACTGCCGCTTCAAAATCCTCTTCCTCAACGCCGATTATGATATTAAGCTCGGAAGAGCCCTGGTCTATCATCTTGATATTGACTCTTGCATCGGCAAGCGCGGTGAATATCCTTGCCGCAGTACCTCTTGCCTTGCGCATACCGCGTCCCACTACTGCGATGAGCGCGAGATTGTTCTCGATCTCTGTCTTGTCGGGATTAACGCGTTCATGTATCTCATCGAGCACTGCCTTTTCCTTGCCGACGAGCGAATCGGTCGCAACGATGACGCTCATAGTATCAATACCCGAAGGCATATGCTCAAAGCACATATCGTTCTTTTCAAAAGCTCTGAGTACATTTCTTCCGAAGCCCTTTTCGGTGTTCATCATATCCTTTTCTATCTGGACAACGGAGAAATTCTTCTTGCCGGCGATACCGGTTATGATGTATTTGCTCGATTCGGCAGTCTCGGAAACGATCATCGTGCCGGGATCGTCGGGGTTATCGGTATTTCTGATATTTATCGGGATATCAGCCGCTCTTACGGGGAATATCGCGTCCTCATGCAGCACACCCGCTCCCATATACGCAAGCTCTCTCAGCTCGCGGTAGGTTATCGTCCTGATGGGCTTTGGATTTTCAACTATCCTCGGGTCGCAGATGAGAAATCCGCTGACATCTGTCCAGTTCTCATACAGAGCGGCATTTGCAGCTCTTGCCACGATAGAGCCCGTCACATCCGAGCCGCCGCGCGAAAAGGTCTTGACCGTATCATCCGGCATAGAACCGTAGAAGCCCGGGATGACAGCCTTATCTGTTTCGGCAAGCTTGGGTGAGAGCTTTCCGAGCGTAGTTTCAAGGTCGAAGTTTCCTGATTCATCAAAAAAGATATACTCTGCGGCATCGATGAATTCATACCCGAGATAATCCGACATTATGATACCGTTGAGGTATTCACCGCGGCTTGCGGCATAATTGCGTCCTGCGTGGTGAACGAAGGCTTCCTTGATCTTTTCAAACTCGCTTTCGAGCGAAAGATCGAGTCCGAGATCGGAGATTATATCGGTGAAGCGTTTTTCTATCTCTGCGAAATCCGCATCGAAGTTTGTGCCCTTTGACGCCTTGTCATAGCAGGCATAGAGCATATCCGTTATCTTTATATCATCCTTGAAGCGCTTTCCGGGTGCGGAAACGACAACAAAGCATCTTGACGGGTCGGATCTTACGATACCTGCCGCCTTTCTGAACTGCTTGGCATCGGCAAGTGATGTCCCGCCGAATTTTACTACTTTCTTCTGACTATTCATGATAAAACAGCGCTCCTTTTCTGAGAGTGTGGTAATTGGCGTTATGATCAATATTATACAGTATTTTCCGCTTTTTTTCAATGGAATTTCCCACAAAATTATTATATATTTTATCGTCCGTTTGTGAAATACGACTGTACGCCATACAAAGACACTGCCCTGAATTGTCTTCCCGCTGACTGCGATGTTTTCATATATAAACAGAACATTGCACATTTTTTTGCAAAACAGAGCGAAAAAAGCTTGAAATGCTATCGCTTTTATTATATAATATTATCTGGAGCTATTCCGTATGCTCCGCATCTCAGTATTTCGGAAGGGAAGTGCCGCTATGAATGACGAAAAGGCAGCTGTTGCTGTTGAAACAGAGGATACCGCCATACAGAAACGCGATTTCCGAAAAGAACTGCTCGATATACTGACAGGCAGCATATCGCCCGATGAGCTGAAGGAACAGCTCCAGGATTACCACGACAACGATATCGCCGCCGTCTTCGCAGAGCTTTCACCCGAAAAAAGGCGAAGTCTTTACCGCATACTGGATGATGAACGAATATCCGATATCTTCACCTACATCGACGATGTAGAGGAATATATCGCCGAACTCGACAACGAACGCGCCGCAGACGTCATCGAACAGATGGACGCGGACGACGCTATCGACGTTCTCGACGAGCTGGACAACGAAAAGCGCGAGGCTATCATCAGCCTCATGGACGATGAAGCGAAAAAGGATATCCGCCTTATCGTATCCTATGCCGAAACGCAGATAGGCTCACAGATGACGACGAACTATATCGCCGTCAAGAACACCTGCACCGTAAAGCAGGCGACCGCCTCGGTCATAGAGCAGGCTGCGGAATGCGAGGATATCTCCACGATATATGTCATAAAGGAGGACGGCGTATTCTACGGTGTCATGGAGCTTCGTGACCTCATACGCGCAAGGGCGGGGACACAGCTTGACGATATCGTATCGACCTCCTACCCGTTCGTATATGCGGTGGAGGAAATATCCGAATGTATCGAGGAACTGAAGGACTACTCCGAGGATTCGATACCCGTACTCAACGGCGACAATGTGCTTATCGGCGCTATCACCGCGACGGATATCGTCGAGGTAGTGGATGAAGAGCTGGGCGAGGACTACGCAAAGCTTGCAGGTCTCACCGAAGAGAACGAGATCGACGAAACGGTAATAGACAGCTCGAAGAAGCGTCTGCCGTGGCTCGTGATACTGCTGGGTCTCGGATTTCTCGTTTCGAGCGTGGTCGGCGCATTTGAAAAGGTAATATCCGGGCTGACGATGATAGTATGTTTTCAGTCGGTGGTGCTCGATATGGCGGGAAATGTCGGAACACAGTCGCTTGCCGTTACTATCAGGATGCTCGTAGACAATAATCTCACCGTAAAGGAAAAAGCAGGGCTCGTGCTGAAGGAGGCACGGATAGGCGCTCTCAACGGATTCATACTCGGTGTGCTCTCGGTGCTGTTCATCGGGCTGTACATAATGATAGTCAAGAGGATCGCAGCTCCGGTCTCGTTCCTGATATCCGGCTGCATCGGGATATCCATGCTCGTTGCGATGATGGTGTCGAGCATAACCGGCACAGCGATACCGATGTTCTTCAAGTCCATCAAGGTAGACCCCGCAGTCGCATCGGGTCCGCTCATCACAACAGTGAACGATATGGTCGCTATAACGGTATACTACGGTCTTTCGTGGATACTCCTGATGGATGTTTTCAATATAACGAACGTATAAAAGTATAAAAGTATAAAAATAACCCGGAGCGCTCCGGATAGGAGGCGTTCCGGGATTTTTATATGTTTGTGTATCCATCAGAATATCTGGAATGCGGCGTTTTCCCTAAGCGACACCGCATCGCCGTCGCCGATTATGATATGATCCATGAGCGTCATCTCCATTGCGGCAAGGTAGTTTTTTATCCCCATAGTGACCGCAAGATCGGACTGTGAAGGCTTTGACGAGGTGCCCGGATGATTGTGCGACAGCACCACAAGCGTTGATCCGCAGCCGACCGCAAATGATATTATCATATGCAGATTCGTCGGAGCATCGGACGGTGAGCCTTCGGATACCGGCTTCATACCCGCAAGCGTCAGATCATTATAGAAGCACGCCGCAACGAACTCCTCTTTCTTTTTTGAATTGAAATATCCCGCAAACAGAGCTTTCAGCTTTTCGGGTGAATCATATCTCTCGCGCTTCATCGTATGTTCAAAGCGGTTTGAACATATATCGGGTATCAGCTTAAGAAGTACCACTGCGTTCTCATTGAGTCCGGCTTTCATCAGCGTATTTGCATCCGCAGACATCATATTATGCAGATCTCCGAACTGTTTTATCAGTTCATGCGCCTTTTCGTTCATATCAACCCTGGGGTAGGAATAAAAAAGCAGCAGCTCAAGTATCTGATGATCGTCAAAGCCCGCAAGTCCTGTGGCAAGATAGCGCTTTCTCAGACGGCTGCGGTGTCCCTGGTGGATATTGCCGCTTTTGTTATCTTCTTTTCCCGTGTTCTTTTTTCCGGAGTCTGCACCCATAGCTTTGTCCCCCAATATATGAAATGTTCCGGTGCCGGTCTCAGGTCAGCGGCAGCGCAGGACACGGATAAAAACATACCGTATCCTTCTGCTCATGCAAGCCTTATCAGCCTGCATTTTTCGAGACCTCCGCTCCAGAAGTCCTTGACAGGCATATCCTTCATCTGACATATTATACTCGAATTCATGGCGCCGTGACCTACTATCAGCACATCTTTGCCCTGTTTTTCAAGCGGACGGATGATCTCATCTATGAAGCTGCCCGTTCTTCTGAACAGATCTTCAAGGCTTTCTGCGCCTCCGGGCGGGATCTTATATTCCTCCGGATGCCAGAAAAGCACATTTATCGGGCAGTCGGGATCATCAAAGCTGTTTTCCTTGCCCTCATATTCCCCGAAGCTCATCTCCACGAGCCTTTCATCTGTAAAAACAGGAATATCCCTGCCGTTCAGGATGATCTGAGCCGTTTCCCTTGCCCTTGAAAGCGGCGAACAGTAGCACACATCGAAATGGATATCCGCGTATTCCTCTGCTGCCTTTTTTGCGATCTCCCTGCCCTCGTCATTGAGCGGTATATCCGTTCTGCCCTGGAGCTTGTGACGGCTGTTCCAGTCTGTTTTGCTGTGCCTCATGATATATATCATCCGCTATTTCCCCTCTTCACCGCACTTATTGAAATATTTCCATATTACATATAAAAAGTATACCATGTACTGCGGAAAATGTCAACAAGCTTTTGCACGATATACTCCCCTCTGTTGCAAAATGTCCGAAGGAGATCTTGCAGGCTGCTTGGCAGAGGGCAGTATGCCGCACCGCCTTCAAAGGCGGCGGATCTCAAAATGTCTTCCGGAGATTTTGAAATAGCGCGCAGTATAAAAAATCCTCTCCGGCGCATACATCCAAACGCCGGAGAGGCCATAAGTCCAAGACACTGAAATCGCTGCATCCAGTCTGCGGATCACATCTGAAGATCGCTCATGACATCATCGGACGGCTCGGTCGTAAGTATCGGGAACGTTCCGATAAAATGGTCACTCGTGTTCCTCGCCCATGCGGATCTTTCGGGCAGATTATCATCTATCTTGACAGAGAATATGCCTGCATTCTGTCCTGCGCTGCCGACAGCCGAACGCACTGCCTCGCCGATATGGGCTCCGTCAAAGACAACGGTATCGGGAGTATTGTTTATCCACTTCATGCTGAAAGCCACAACACTGTTATCGACAGTGCAGCCCTTTGACATACACTCCACACAGTAATGATCGGATGCGTTGTATACAAGCTTGGCATTTGCGTTTGCAGTCGAGAGCTTTGATCTTACGACATACCCGATCATTGAAGGAACGAGCATAGCCGCGATGACCGCTATCACTGCAATAACTATGATAAGTTCGATCAATGTAAATCCCTTCAATTTTTTCATAAGATACACTCCTTCTGAAATTATTGTATATAATTATTTCATGTTAAACGTTTAAGTAAATTAACCCCGAATGAGAAAGACACCCGGAAAAGAAAATTAAACGCCGGGAAATGTTTTTTGATATCTCCATAGATGCCATGAGAATAGCATCAGAAAACGTTTAAAAACATACTCGCCCTATTCACATTTTACGACCTTGAATATAGCAAATCAAGTGGTATAATATTAATTATTCTTGAACATATATAATATATTGTATTACCAGCAATTAATATATTTGAAGATTTATATTATAAATACCTTTATAATCAGAATATTTAACCAACATACACTGTCGTCCCCCAAAAAGCGGCTTATGCAGTCGTTTTTGGGAAGCAATATCATCCTGCCGGCAGAAAAAACGTTTGTCAATATCGCTTTGGAAAGCCTATCAATGCTTGACACCACCGCTCTGATGTGATATAATTATTTAGTGCTCAGACAGCGCCCTGCACAGTCGGGGAACAATAAAGTTGCACTCTGAAAACAAAGGACTTGATACGATGCTGTTAGAAAAATCCTGCGGTGCGGTAGTATACCGCAGATATCACGGCAATATTGAAATACTTCTCGTAAAACATCTCAACAGCGACCACTGGTCGTTCCCTAAGGGACATATGGAGGACGGAGAAACAGAGACCGAGACCGCTCTCAGGGAGATAAAAGAGGAGACCGGCGTGGATGTCATGATAGACCCCACCTTCCGTGAGACCGTGACCTATTATCCGCGCAAGGATATCCGCAAATCGGTAATATATTTCATCGCCAAAGCCAAAAGCAGCGGTCTTGTGCGCCAGGAAACCGAGATCGCAGAGATAAAATGGGTCGATATCGCACGGGCAGGCTCGATGCTGAGCTACGAAAACGACAGGGCGATAGTCAACCGCGCAAAGACCATAATAAAGGATTATTGAGCCGCCCAGGCATGGACAGGGCGCTATAGTCAGCGGCATAAGAAACCGCACATCCGCTCGGGCACAGCTTTTCATATATGAACTTTGCGCAGAACGGATACAGCGGTTTGAATGTCGTTTGCTGTAAATATATAAGGAGTTCTTGAGTATGAAGCTTCTTCCCGCGATATCGTTCAGATATCTCAAAAACCAGAAAAGACACACCATCCTCACCGAAGTCGGGATCGTGCTCTCGGTGGTGCTGATGACAGTGATATTCGCCGCGGTAAATACCGTGACCGCCACCTATACCAACATTATCGAACACAAAAACGGCACCTATCATGTGCTGTTTGACAATCTGACAAAGGATCAGCTCATACAGATATCGAACATGGATATCTTCGACCGCTCGAACAAGTACGGGATATCTGTATATACCGACACCTTCAACATAGATTATGACAGTCTCGCGGATCCGAACACATCGCTTTACTATCTGACCGACAAAAAATCGAACGTCGTCGCGGAGACCTTCCTGCGCTTCAACAAGGACGAATGCTATCTTATGCCGGCAAAGCTCACATCACTTGCCGACGGATATCTCCCCGTCAGAAACGGAGAGATCGTGCTCTCAATATCTCTCGCGGAGGATATGGGCGGCATCGCTGTCGGTGACACGGTGAAGTTCGTTAAGTACGAATGTGTCAGACATACCGGCGAAAGCTCCTTTGCCGATACCGGCTGGTACAAAGCGGTGACGGATGAGGGATTCTCCGTCCCTGCGGAGATAACCGACAATTTCGACGTGAAGAACGCATCCGTGATAACCTATACCGTAACGGGTCTCGGCGAGAATTACAGTATGCTCCCCTACTCCGACACCGATATGGGCTCGTTCATGAAGGAAAACGACAAGCTCCTGCTCGAATTCGATGACGTAGCGAACGATTTCTACTGGGATATGCACTACAAGTTCGATGCTGTGGGATACGAGATAGACGATTTCGACTATGCTTTCAATCAGGATTATCTGAATATGATAAACCGCGGCGTTGTTGCGCGCTCCTACAACGTCATACTCTATGCGCTGATATACCTTGCGATACTGTTCATAATGTTCTGCGTGAGGATGGTAATAGACAATTCATTCGAGATATCCTCGCACGAAAGGATACGCCAGTTCGGAGTACTCAAGGCGGCTGGCGCATCAAAGAAGCAGATACTTGAGATACTGATATTCGAGGCGCTCTTCCTCTCGGTGATAGGCATACCCCTCGGGATAGCGCTCGGCTCGTTCGTTTCACTGATGATATATCATTCGATATCGGGGCTCGATTATATCAACTTCCTCTCCACCGAATTCAAAATGACCGATATGACCGAATTTTCGATAACTCCTTCAAGCATAATATCCTGCATAGTGATAGGCGTTTCATGGGTGACGATATCGGCGGTCGGCACAGGCATGAGAGTGAACAAGCTCTCGCCCGTTCAGGCGATACGCGCCGCAGAAAAGCGCACAAGGCTTCGCAAGACCGAGAAAAAGGCATCCGTTGAAAAGCTCGGTATAGAGCGTCTTATAGCTGTCAGGAGCCTCAGACGCAACAACAAGCGCTTTATCATCGCAATAATCTCAATGGCGATGAGCATAACCGCATACACAGGCTTTTCCTACGCTGTCGAGGTCATAACCAACAAGGCAGCCGATCTTTATTCGGAAAGCTCCGCTCCCTACGATTATATAGTGAACGAGACCGACACAAACCCCGATTCCGCACAGAGGACGGCTGATGATATGACGGGGACAGGTCTTTTCAGCAATGTGCAGTACGACAGCTACATACAGTATATCGCCGAAACGGACAGCTGCACGAACGACACGGACGCAGCGATCGGCTATTATATAATACAGCTGCATCCCATAAACGAAACTACATACAGAAAACTCACCGGAAAGGACGATTTCGCCGCCTTTGAATCGGAAAAGAGCATAATAATCAACGATGATATGGGCAATACGGAGAACCGGTACAAGCTCTTCAAGTCGATGCCCGCTTCCGTAGCAGTATCGGCGTTCATTGATTTCAAAGCATACGATCTCATAACACTGAAAGTGCATGATGTGTTCTCCACCGACATGAATATCTATTCAAGCTCGGGGAGCACGGCGATCGCCTGCACATCGGAATCGACCTATGCAGAGCTCGTAGAACTGTACGGCACCGATTCATCCGTGACCTCATATGAGACATCCACGGGCGAGATCGTGGATATGTACCGACGCACCATCTACGCCGACGCCGCATCAGGCAGGCACGAAGATGCGGAGAAATGGCTTGAACGCCATAAATACGGCAAATTCGACGATTACTACTCACTTTCCCGCACAACATCGGCTCTACTGAATGTCGTGACGATAGGCGGATATTTCCTCATCGGGATAGTGTCGCTGATAGCGGTAGTAAATATCCTCAATATCATATCGACGAACGTACTCAACCGCACCTCGGAGATAGGTATGCTCCGCGCCTGCGGGATGTCTTCAAAGCAGCTCTTCCGCATGATAACGAGCGAGAGTTTGTTCTATGCGATAATATCGGCGCTGTTCTCACTACTTGCGACAGAGGGGTTGATATTTGCGATACTCCTCCCCTTCCGTCTCGGCGGAAAGACAACGATGGAGGGCACCTTCACAATGGAAGACCTGCCTGTCACGCTCTCATTCACAGACCCGCTGAAATTCCTGCTCATAGGTGCGGCAGCCGCATTCATAGCAGCGCTCGCCGCAGCGATACCCGCAGTAAAAAGGATAATAGACACACCGATAATCGAGGCTGTAGAGACAGCCGAATAATATACTTCACCGTTATCAAAAAGGAGCATATATGTCATATTTCAGAGCAGCAGCAGTATTTTCGGACAATATGGTGATACAGCGCGGCAAGCCCGTGAAGATATGGGGCAGCGCCGACACGGACGGAACAAGGATATCCGTGGACTTCTGCGGGAAGACTGCATCCGCATCGGTATTTCTCGGGAAATGGGAGGTGCTGCTCCCCTCCTGTGAAGAATACTGCGAAGATAAGGATATGGTCATCACCGACGGCACGGACACAATCACGTTCCGTAATATCGCTGTCGGCGAGGTGTGGCTCGCAGGCGGTCAGTCGAATATGGAATTTGAACTGCAGAACTGCAAAGGCGGCGCGGACGAGCTTTGTCTCTGCAAAGAAAGCCGCGTCAGATTCTACTATACTCCGAAGAACCCTTATATAGACGAGAAGTTTTTCAGGGATGAAAGGAATACCCGCTGGCAGCTCCCTGATGAGGAGAATTCCCGCTGCTGGTCGGCAGTCGGTTATTATTTCGGAAAAAAGCTCGCACATGAACTCGGCTGCACGGTCGGTATAATAGGCTGCAACTGGGGCGGCACCTCCGCAAGCGCGTGGATAAGCAGGGAAACGCTCCTTTCCGACCCCGAAACACGCGCATATGCCGATGACTACGATGAAGCGATGCGCGGAAAGACCGTTGATGACTATCTCCGCGAGCTTACCGATTACCGTATGTGGGAGGCGCGGTGGAACCCGAAGATAGCCGAATACTACAGCACCCACACGACCGACGCCGACTGGGACGAGGCACAGGCATACGCCGGCGGTCTTTCGCGCTATCCCGAGCCGCTCGGTCCGCGTTCGCCGTTTCGTGCGGGAGGACTGTACGAGACTATGCTTTGCAGGGTAAAGCCGTACACTATCGCGGGATTTATCTATTATCAGGGCGAATCGGACGACCACAGAGCACGCTCATATCATAAGCTGCTCGATATGCTGATACGCGAATGGAGATACCTCTGGAATGACGATACACTGCCGTTTCTCAACGTACAGCTCCCGATGTTCATGAACAAAAAGGATCCGCCCGACAGGACGACATGGTGCTTCGTGCGCGAATCACAGCTCAGGGTGCATCTCACCACGGCGAACACAGGCCTTGCCGTCATAACCGACAAGGGTGAATTTGACAATATCCACCCGCTCGACAAGGCTCCCGTCGGCGAAAGACTTGCACTTCAGGGGCTTTGTCACGTATATAAGAAAATACCCGCAGACAAGGCTTACGGTCCGATATACCGCTGCCACACCTGCCCCGACGGCGGGATGCTGCTCGAATTCTCCTATGCAGACGGTATGTACTCCGTCGGCGAGCCCGAGGGCTTCGAGATCGCGGCTGCGGACGGGATATATCATCCCGCGAAGGCAGAGCTGCGCGGGAATACGGTCTTCCTCAGCTCGGACGAGGTGGCAGAGCCCGTATATGCGCGGTATGAATGGTACAACTGGGGGAAGGTGTCGGTATTCGGCGCGAACGGGATACCAATGTCTCCGTTCAGGACATCCCGGAGCGACGGGTCGGTCTGAAAATGAAGCATACGAAGCAAATCATCACAGCTGCGGGGGCATCGGCTTTTGCGGCTGCGCTGCTCGCCGTACCTGCGGGAGCGGAGCATATAAGCACGGGATATTACTACAGCCGTCTTGACGACACGGAAAAGAGCTTCTATGCCGCTCTTGACAGGATGTGCGGAAAATTCCTCACCGACAGCGAGGACGCTTACGGCTATGAGGCGGGAGGATACCACATCTTCCCGTATATGATAAAATACTACGATGAGAAAACGGGTATGCTCATATCCGACGAACGTGCGGGAGAGATATACCAGGCGTTTTTCTACGAGCATCCCGAATATTTCTATCTTGCAAAGAATTACGTCACCTGCAAGGAATACAGCAGGGAAACGTCATCGTTCATATACTATATCGCGCCCAAGGTGATAGACCGCTTTGCAAACGGGAAGGAACGCATCGCGGCAAAGCGGAAGATAGACCGCATCACATCACTCTGGCTCGAGGATATTGATTCCGAAAAAACTCCTCTCGACAAGGAGCGCAGGATATGTGAGATACTCTGCGAAAACAGCTCCTACAAGAGCGAAAAGGGCGATATCGGCGCATACGACCGCAGCATGGCGTCCGCCGTGCTCGACGGAGAAACGGTATGCAGCGGATATACCCAGGCTATGACCTATCTCTGCGAACGCGCCGGGATAGAATGCTTCGCGGCAGAGGGCAGCAGCCATGTATGGAATTTTGTAAGGCTTTACGGCAACTGGTACGAGACGGACGTCACATGGATGGACGAAAGAGGCGGCACGGACTGCTTCAACCGCAGCCATGAGTCACTGCTCGCCTGTGAGGGAGCTGCGGCAAGGGGAACTCACGAATACTCGGGCTTCGAGCTTCCGTTCGGGCTCCCGCCGACGCTCTATGACGAGGTGATAGGTCCCGATTATGCTATCACTGCCGAAAGCACGGAGGGCGGGAGCTTTTCGCTCTCGGGTGTCACGGCGGGCTATAACGATACCGTAAGGATAACCGCTCACCCGCAGACAGGCTGCGAGCCTGAC
>JAILFE010000261.1 GCA_024697725.1 Oscillospiraceae bacterium | reverse complement strand
AAACCTGTTCACGATATACGTCATGCATACCGGAGTGGAAGGTCCCGCATACGCAACGATACTCTCGCAGTTCCTCTCCGCGCTGATATGCTTCATGAAGCTGAGAAAGATCGACGCGATAAAGCTCTCCCGCAGCGATTTTACAAAAAACGGCGCAATGTATTCGCTCCTTGTCAAGAACGGCGTGCCTATGGCGGTCATGAACTCCATAACCGCTGTCGGATGCATGGTAGTACAGTCCTTTGTCAATGATATGGGCGTTGTATATACCGCAGCATATTCCGCCTGCAGCAAATACCTCAACGTCTTCATGCAGCCCGCAAGCACGGCAGGACTCACAATGTCGGCATACACCGGTCAGAACTACGGTGCAAACAGGAAGGACCGCATAATCGCCGGTACAAAGGTATGCCTCGCAATAGCAGTGACATCATACGTGATATACGGCTCTGTGATGTTCTTCTTCCCCTCGCAGCTTGCAGCACTCATGCTCAACGGCAGCTCACAGATCGCATATGCGGCAGGCTTTATCAGACGCACGGGGATATTCATATTCACAGTGGATATAATGTTCGTGCTGAGAACAGGCTGTCAGGGAATGGGCAGACCTCTGCTCCCGATGCTTTCGGGGATACTCGAAATGATACTCAGGATATCCGTGATAGTGATATTCTCAAAGCTCATCGGCTTCAATGCCACAGCCTATGCCGAGGTAGCAGCATGGACAGGAGCGCTCCTCGTGAATGCAGGCGCGTTCTTCCACGCACTGAAGCTCATGGACAGTGCCGGGCAGCGCAGGATCACAATGACCGCAGCAGCAAAAACAAAAGCTGTCTGATATCTCCCTATAAGCAGAAGCAGCTCCGCGATATATGCGGGAGCTGCTTTTGTGTTATATGCCCGATACGGCGGCAATGCGCAATATTGACACGCCGCGAAAATCATGATATAATTTTGTCTGTAAAATACACTCCGTACATACTGCTTTGCAGTATGTACGTCTCACAGCAGTGACCGTATATCACTGCACCAAAAGGAAATAAATATGAATGTCAGAAATATGCTGGAGCCTCTGTTGTTAAAGGTGCGGACTCCCTCCCGCTATATCGGCGGCGAGCTAAACAGCGTTGTCAAGAACAAGCAGGATGTCGATGTCAGATTTGCGTTCTGCTTCCCCGATTCATACGATATCGGTATGTCCCATCTCGGCATGAAGATACTATACTCACTCAAGAACAAACGCGATAATTTCTGGTGCGAAAGGGTATTCGCGCCCGGACTTGATCTTGAGGAGCTGATGCGAAAGCACGATATCCCGCTCTACGGACTTGAAAGTCTCGATTCCCTCGATGAATTCGATTTTGTCGGCTTCACATTGCAGTATGAGCTCAGCTACACAAATATCCTGAATATGCTCGATCTCGCAAAGATACCGCTCTTTTCGCGCGACAGGGACGAAAGCTCCCCTCTCGTCTGTGCGGGAGGACCGTGTGTATGCAATCCAGAGCCGCTCGCGGATTTCTTCGATTTCTTCATTATCGGCGAGGGCGAACAGGTCAATATAGAGATAATGGATATCTATGCCGAAATGAAAAAGAACGGCACATATTCAAAAAGTGCGTATCTCGAACGGATAGCACGCACGGAAGGGATATACGTTCCCGCCTTCTATGATGTGACCTATAACGAAGACGGCACCGTCGCTGCGTATACGCCGAATGTCCACTGCGCTCCGAAAACGGTGCGCAAGCGGATAATATCCGACCTTGATGAAGTGTATTATCCCGAAAGCTTTGTCGTGCCGTTTTCCGAGATAGTCCACGACAGAGCTGTCGTTGAAGTGCTGCGCGGCTGCATCCGCGGATGCAGGTTTTGCCAGGCGGGATTTATCTACCGTCCGTTCCGCGAGAAAAATACGGATACCGTATGCCGCGAGGCGCGGTCTCTCTGCGAGAGCACGGGGTATGAGGAGATATCGCTGTCATCGCTCTCCACGAGCGATTTTTCCGATATAGACGCCCTGCTCGATACCCTTACCGATTATACCGCACAGAACAGGATAAATCTCGCTCTGCCCTCAATGAGGATAGACACCTTCAGCGGCAATATCATGGAAAAGCTCCAGAAGATACGCAAAAGCGGGCTCACCTTCGCTCCCGAAGCAGGAACGCAGCGCCTGCGCGATGTAATAAACAAGAACATAACCGAGGAGGAGATCCTTTCCTCCTGCGCACTCGCATTCTCCGGCGGATATTCACAGGTAAAGCTGTATTTCATGCTCGGTCTGCCCGATGAGCGCGATGAGGATATCCTCGGCATAGCGGCACTGTCCGAAAAGATAGCCGATCTTTTCTACAGCAATCCCGACAGAAAGCGCGGCAGGGACGGCAGACTGTCGATATCCATAAGCTGCGCGACCTTTGTCCCGAAGCCGTTCACTCCGTTTGAATTCGAGCCGCAGGCGGACGAGAACGAGATACACCGCCGTCAGAAACTGCTGCTCGATTCCACACGCGGGAAAAGATATGTGAACGTGAGCTATCATCACTATGATGTGAGCATACTCGAAGCAGTGCTCGCAAGGGGCGACAGAAGGCTCTGCTCCGTGATATATTCCGCATGGAAGAGCGGCTGCCGCTTCGACAGCTGGGATGAACATTTCCGCTTTGACCTGTGGAAAAAGGCATTTGAGGACAACGGCGCGGATATGGCGTTCTATGCGTGCAGAAAGCGTGATTACGACGAGGTCATGCCGTGGGATCACCTTGATTATATGGTGAGCCGTGCCTTCCTCATACGTGAGAACAAAAAGGCGCACAATGCCGAGACTACGAAGAACTGCCGCGAGCAGTGCGCGGGCTGCGGCGTTAATAAAGCGACGGGACGTGAATGCTTTGGATAAAAGACCGATAAGAGCCGAATTTTCAAAGACCGACAGGGCGGTATATATATCCCATCTCGATCTGCTGCGGACGATGCAGCGGGCATTAAAGCGTGCGATGCTACCCGT
>JAILFE010000239.1 GCA_024697725.1 Oscillospiraceae bacterium | reverse complement strand
CAGGCTCGGCTGAGCCGCCGGATAATCAGCCTGATTCCATTCCGCTACGCTCCATTACATCAGGCTGATATCCGCAGAATCTTGACAAATTACAGTATCCGTTGTATACTGTAAAAAACTGGAGCGGCTGATTTTTCATGCCACTCCACACACAATGTTTTTATCACAGTTTTTGAATTTACAGAGATTTTTTCGCAGAGCCACTTCGGCAATTAATATATTTACTTTTCCGGCAAACCATCCGTGCAGATACAATGGCTGGAGCCTCTTTCACTCAAATCATATAATTGCCGAAGTAGTAAATGATAATCATTTTCTCCGTTTTTTTATTATTCCCCCTAAAAGTACCGCTGTTGAACGGGCACCAAGCGTTATGCCTGTCTGATCTTCGAGAGGCTTTTCGTATCCGGTATCTGATGAAAAACCGTATGCTTCAAACGCCAGTTTCCACACATATCCGGCGGGCAGCTCCGGAAGCCCGAACCTGTGTTCTTCCCAGTGCGCATTGACGGCGACATATATGAAACAGTCCCTTTCGGTACTGTATCTTATGTGATCTTCCGCATACATATATGCAAAGCAGAGCCCCGGAGATTCCTCATTAATATCCCACGCATTTGTCCCGTGGAACGAAAGCTCAGGATATCCCGTGCCGTTATGTCCGCAGTCATGGTGACGCGATCTTATTACGGGATGAGCTTTCCTGAATGCTGTCAGACGCCGCACGTAGTCATAGAGATCCCTGTTTTTATCGAGATATGACCAGTCGAGCCATGATATCTCATTATCCTGACAATATGCATTGTTATTGCCCCATTGTGTATTGGCAAACTCGTCTCCCGAAAGCAGCATAGGTATTCCTCTGCTCGTCAGCAGCACCGTGAGCATATTCTTCATCTGACGGAAACGAAGTGCATTTATCTCAGCATCGCAGGTATCGCCCTCGGTTCCGCAGTTCCAGCTGTCGTTGTCATTGCAGCCGTCCCGGTTGTCCTCGCCGTTCGCCTCGTTATGCTTCTCATTGTAGGAAACGAGGTCATAAAGAGTAAATCCATCGTGACAGGTAACAAAATTGATCGAGGCAGACGAGCCTCTTTTGCCGTACATATCGTTCGAGCCGCGTATCCTCCGGTACAGCTCCGGAGCGCATTCCGCGCCGCCCTTAATGAATCTGCGAAGACAGTCACGATATTTTCCGTTCCATTCAGACCATCTTCCGAATGCCGGAAAAGAACCGACCTGATACAGTCCGCCAGCATCCCACGCCTCAGCGATAAGCTTGCATTTTCCGAGAACTGCGTCATGGGCTATGCTGTCAAGCAGCGGCGGGTCTATCATAGGTGCGCCGTTTTCGTCACGGGTAAGAATGGAAGCAAGATCGAATCGGAAACCGTCGATGTGATAAGAAGCTACCCAGTAGCGCAGGCAGTCGAGCACTGCATTCCTGACTACGGGATTGTTGCAGTTCATCGTATTTCCGCATCCGCTGAAATTATAATAATATCCGTCCGGGGTCAGAAGGTAGTATGTGCGGTTGTCAATGCCGCGGTACGAAATAGCGGGACCGTTTTCGTTGCCCTCTGCTGTATGATTGAATACCACATCGAGTATGACCTCTATGCCGTTTTTATGCAGCTTGCGTATCATGCTTTTCAGTTCATCCGATTCCATGCCGAACGGAGCTGCTGCGGCATATCCTGCTTTCGGCGCAAAGAAACCGACGGTGGAATATCCCCAGTAGTTCAGGAGACGTTTTCCGTTGACTTCCCGTGAATTCTCAAATTCGTCAAATTCAAATATCGGCATGAGCTCAACGCAGTTGATGCCAAGCTCTTTAAGATACGGTATCTTTTCGGTGATACCCTTGAATGTCCCTCTGAATTTTACGCCGCTGCTCTGATGCTCTGTGAATGACCGTACATGGAGCTCATAGATGATAAGCTCATTCTGTTTCAGTTCAAGCGGCTTGTCGCCATCCCAGTCAAAGTCCTCGCGGATAAACTGTCCGCGGTGCTGATACTGTACAGACCAGTCAGGCTCTCTGCCCCAGACAGTCCTGCCTGACACCGACTTTGCATAAGGATCGAGCAGAACCTTTGATCTGTCGAAGCGAAGTCCCCTTTCGGGAGCATATTCCCCGTCGAACCGGTAGCCGTACTCTGTCGATTCTTCCTGTATCCCGAAAACCATCATCGTATATACATTACCGATGCGGAATTCTTCCGGAAAAGGTATCTCGATGAAAGGTTCATCCTGTCCATGATGATAGAGCACGAGAGTACATCCGGTCGCTTCCTTTGAAAAGACACTGAAATTAACGCCGCCGTCGGTAATGGTCGCGCCGAACGGGAAAACCCTGCCGATACAGTATTCGAGATCACCTGCTCTGTTAGTCGGAAACGTATCTATGAGCTTCATAATATCACCTCGCTGCCGCAGTATTAAAACATATAACTATTACACTGTACATTTTTGCACAGCATTGCCCTGATCGTACGCTGTCCGGAGTCTTTAAATGTGAAAAGCGCCAGTATACCTTTATCATTTTGTACAAAAAAGTGATTTATTCCGGTTGCATCTTTATATATTATACATTATAAATACCGACAAAAGCAAGATACTTTATGCTCATTCCCCAAATTCTACAATCGGTACATATACGATGTATTTGTTTGCGATATTTTGTGCAGTATGACGAATGCAATCATCCGGCAGAATCGGAATACCTGAAGTACTGCTTTCCGGAGAATCAGAAAAATAAGTAATTGCGGATCAAGCATAGAAAATGCCTTCTGAATAAAATGCAGGAGCATTCATTCAGAAGGCAGTTCTATACAGCATCTGATTGGTATATGTTATAGTTCATATCTTGTGAAGGCACTCCCCTTCCGCACACGGTGATGATTTATCATTACCTCTCAAATATCTGCGGATCGCCGGATGCTTCCCTTCCTTCTGACCATAAGAGAGCGCCGTTCTTTATCTCAAACACAGCACTGCCGTTTTCAAATTCGTACTGAGCAGGATCAGCATCGGTCGCTTCTGCATCGTCAGCACAATAGTATACGCAGGTCCCGCTGTCGTAGCAGCGCAGAGTTGAAGTTGCCTCATCAAAGACACAGTCATATTCATATGCGACTCCGTCGGCTGCGCTCCAGCTCCATTTGATGTATACATGACAGCCGCTGCCCTCCGTTCTGTCGATCTGAGCCCATAATCTTCCACAGTACCACAGACCCAGGAAATCATCCGCGCCGTGACTTTCATCGGCGTACTCAACAGCAGAACGCCTTATATATCCGTACTGTTCGGGATAAGACACGCTGTACCACTCGCTGTCATATGTATTTACTTCAAGAATTGTTCCGGCAGTCAATTCTTCGATGACATCTGCATTATCATCTGCATCTGTACGGACATATGCAGTTTCATCTTTGACGCATACTTTTATGAAATCTCCGAACTCAAAGTGCTTTATCGTCCAGTTATTACCGTCAAAGAAGAATACAGCCCTTGCAGGCGAATTCATCTCATCACCCTGATTTGTAGTCGCTGTGAAATAGTTCATCGCGGGATCGGAAATGGTTACACCGCCCCCTGTAATGAGTACCGGAAATCCTCTCGGCGCAGGGTTATAATAAAGCCCGTCTTCCTCATCCTTGTAGCAGTCAGCAAACATATCTATCGTTTCGATGAAGTTTTCACTTGTCTCTCCGGAACAGGTTTCGGTTATGAACTTTTTCAGATCGTCAAGGGATCTGATCCTTTCATCATCCACCTTGACAAAATTATCGGGGATGCCTTCCATATCCATCACATTCGTGAGCCTGATTATCAGATTCAGGTCATTCATTTTAGATACTGCTATCTCTTCGTGATCTACCATGTCGGGTACAGATTCAACTATATCGTCAATGTACGGTTCGATCTCACTGATATATGCAGACTCCACGAAACCTGTTTTCCCGTCAAATCCCGTCTTGTACCAGCCGTCTGCTCCGCTAGAATATATCTCGATCTGTGTCGCATAAGGTATCTCAGCAATGACATCTGCGCTGTTATCAGGCTTGCTGTACATTTTAAGAGTGCCTTCATCCAATGCAGCATATCCGCCGAATAAAAACTCATCGGAACTGAGGGCTGTATCCACCGTATCCTCAGTTGCTGCTGCGGAAGTTTCACTTGATACAGCAGTCGTCTCTTCCGGCTGTGACACAGTTGTTGTTTCGGATACTGTTTCAGTTTCGGCGGCTGTAGTCATTTCAGCAGCAGGGACAGGTTCCTCGCTTTTTGCACCGCAGGCAGTAAATGCTGTCAATACAGCAGCAGCCGCGATACAGGTTATAATCTTCTTCATAACTTCCTCCAGTATATCTATTATCTCAGCTTAATCTGTAAAATCCGTCTGTGTCACTGCGGTCAAAACCTGCATTTTCCTTATAATCCGTCCAGAAAAGATTGCCGTCTCTCAGTTCAAAAAAGCCCGTTCCGTTGTTATATATCTCGGTAACAGTTTCTTTTCCCTCTGCGTCGCAATAATAATCGGTGCATTTTCCATATCCCTCACAGCAGAGTATACCTGTCTGTTCCCTGAAATAGCAGACATACTCCCATTCGATGCTTTCTTCCGGACTTAGCTTTTCTGTGACAACAACAAGATGATCGCCGTCTGCCCCTTCATAATCACCGTCAGCGATCTCAACAGGAGATTCATAATCATTTACGGTAATATAGGTATTCCCGCAGCACCATACACCAGAATAATCCTCTGCCGTAAGTCCGCTGTTGTTATTTTTGTATTCATCAATGGAAAAATCGTCCACACGTTTCATCGTTGCAGTAATGCTGCCATCGGCTATAACACATACTTTCATGGTCTCAAAGTCATCGCTTATCTCAAACTGACGTGATACAGTAGTGTTCAGAACAGCCAGACCGATATCTATCCTGTTCCCGTAATAGCTGTCTCCGGCGGGATGTCCGACTGTGCCGATGATAAGTCCCGGCTGACTCATCGGTCCTACGGAGATACCGATATAATAGCTTCTGTGTACAGGGTCGTTAAGGTCATATTCAAATGTATTGCCGTTCGCATCGGTAAATGACACAGTTTCCCAGTTACCCTCTACGTTCTTGAACAGCTTGCTGAAATGTTCATTCCGGTCATTGCGGAAATCTTCCGCGATTTCCCTGAGATCGCGCGACATACTGATCGTTGATAAATAATCTGCTCCGTGATCGCTATCAAGCTCAAGATCGAGCCACTGAGAATCGGGATCGTTGAACAGAAAGGCTCTTCTGGTGTGATCTTCATAATTCTCATCGGTAAAAACAAATATACGGCCGAGGGTGTCATATTCCGCTTTTACTGTGCCGTATTCGGCTGTGATATCATCTTCAAAATCAGCTTCCGGCTGTTCAAAAACATAGCTTCCGTCATCGTTTACCGTAAGCGTCCATATGATCGCATCTTCGTCTCCCATTGTGTAATACCATTTGCCTGTGATGTCGGAAATATCAGCCCTTGCACTGTCAGAAGGCACAGCGCCGGTCTCGTCTGCGGCAGTTTCTTCAGCCGCAGCGGTTTCAGATGCCGATGTTTCGGTAACGGTCTCAGTTTCGGATAATACTGTTTCCGCTTTTGCGGCCGAAGTCTCCGAAACGGTCGTTTCGGGTGCGGCAGATGTTACAGTAACTGCCGGTTCGGCGACGGCTCCTTTTTCACTGCAGGCAGTCATAGCAGTTGTCAGAAGGATAACTGCCATACAGATGATGATCTTATTCTTTTTCATAAATGCCTCCAGATTAATAATTCACTTTAAATAACATAATAACACATTAATAAACAAAATGCAATGTCCATAAGGGACACAAATCTATCTGAACTAAGATTCTCTGCGCGGCTGCCTCGGTATTGACTTATTACGGCTATGAGTGTATAATTAATACTAAGATCACTACTACCGGAAGGGATAAATATGAGATTTGATTTTGATACGGTCACAGACAGAAGAAATACGGATTCACTGAAATGGAAAGTTCACGAAAACGAACTCCCCATGTGGGTCGCGGATATGGATCTCAGAACAGCTCCGGCTATAACAGATGCCATAATCAGACGTGCAGAGCATGGTATTTTCGGATATTCTGTCATTCCGGACGAATGGTATTCGGCGTATATACGCTGGTGGGAAGAACGTCATCATGTTACATTCGCACGTCAAGAACTGCTTTTCAGCAGCGGAGTTATACCTTCAGTCTCCTGCTGCATCAACGCTCTGACCGATCCTTCTGACAGCGTTATCATACTATCGCCCGAATATTATGTATTTTACAAACTAATAAACAACAGCGGACGAAAGGTTCTCGATCATCCACTGAAATATCACAATGGAAGATACAGCATAGACTTTGATCTGCTTGAACGGGATATGTCGGACAGAAGTGCAAAACTTATGATATTTAGCAATCCGCACAATCCTATCGGCTTGATATGGAATGCAGAAACACTTTCCGCGATCGGGGAACTTGCGTATAAATACGGCGTCACCGTAGTCTCGGACGAGATACACTGTGACCTAACAGACCCGGGTCATGAGTATGTTTCATACTATGCCGCATCAGAGCGCTGCGCCGAAAACGGGATAATATGCCTCTCCCCTACTAAGACATTCAACATTGCGGGCATAAAATCTTCGGCGGCAGTTGTCAGGGATAAAAAGCTTCGTTCAAAGATAAACAGGGCTCTGCTGCTCGGAAATGCGAGCGACCCGAACTCTTTTGCGGTGCAGGCTGCGATATCTGCTTTTGAGCACGGCGGAGAATGGCTCAGCGAGCTAAGGGAATATCTTTATATCAACAAGATGACAGTCTCGGCTTATCTTGAAAAGAACATCCCCGGAATAAAGCTTATCCCATCGGATGCAACATATCTTTTATGGCTCGACTGCACAGCGCTCGGAATGGGCTCAAAAGAACTTTCTGAACATATCCGCAGCAAGACAGGGCTGTTTCTCACCAACGGAGAACCGTTCGGCGGAGACGGTTTCCTTCGGATGAATATCGCCTGCCCGAGGTCACTGCTCACAGACGGGCTGGAAAGGCTGAAAAAGGCAGTCGATATGATAACCGAAGATTCTGACAGCTAAACATAATACATATATAACACAGATTTGAGGTGACTATTCTATGATCGATAAACTGCTCAGAACAAGTAAAGGCAATATCTTTTACCGGATATCTGAAAAATGGGATCCGGGTGCAGATACTATATTTTTTATGCATGGTCTGACTGCAGACCATAGTATGTTTGATATGCAGGTCTCTTTTTTTGAGAATGAGTGCAATGTGATCGTGTGGGACGCACCGGCTCATGGTTTATCAAGACCGTTCAAGACTTACAGTTTCATGAACGCAGCAGACTGTATATTGAAAATACTTGATACTCTTGAAGTAAAGAAGGTAATTCTTATCGGACAATCTCTGGGCGGATATTTCGCACAATCATTTATAAAGTATTATCCCGGTCGTGTCAAAGGATTCATATCTATCGACAGTACACCTTACGGGAAAAGATATTATTCAAAAGCTGACATATGGCTGATAAATCAAGTTGGCCGGATGGCGTATCTGTATCCATCTGATCTGCTGAAAACAGCTATCGCGAAACAGGTATCCACGACCAGAAGAGCCTGCAAAAACATGATGCAGATGCTTGAACCTTATGAGAAGAAAGAATTGTGCCGTCTTATGACACTCGGATATTCAGGCTTTTTGTCTGATAACTGCGACCTGAATATAACTTGTCCGGTATTATTGATATCAGGCGAAAAGGATAAGACAGGAAAAGTCAGGTCTTATAACAGAAAATGGGCAAAGAATACAGGATATCCTTTGATGATCATCAAAGACGCTGCTCATAATTCAAATGTTGATAAGCCCGATGAAGTCAATGAATGTATCCATGTTTTTTTATCAAAACTAAAATGAATCAGAAACCTATGAGAAAAGAAGCCATAATTGTGCTATTTTAGGCATTTATCGCAGCAGCGGTGTCCTTTGTCATTTCGTTTTTTTGATAACATTTATCAATAATCAAGAGTTTCGATACATTGTGTTCTTCTTTTCTGCTTTTTATAATTGACACCTGTTGACTTTTATGATAGAATTGCTGTGTGAATCTGTTCGGAGAAATCCGATGATCAGAAATTTCAAATCAATAATAACAAGGAGAAGAACATCATGGATGACAAGAATTATCTTAACGCAAAACGAGCAACAGGCATTGTAACGACACTGACTTTAGTAGCTTCTTTTGAACTGCTCTTTGCTTTCACAGAGTATAAACACGGAATGACGATCGGTGATGTTGTATCATATGTAACGAATCAGCATCATATTTATCTTCTGCTGCTGATAATTGCAAATATCGCCATTTTCCCAAGCGCCTGGCTCCTTTACAAAGAAAACGGAATAAGTCTGAAAGATGAGATCTACGATAAGAAAACATTAGGAAAAGATATACTTTACGGCATAATCGCCTTTGCAGTTTCTGAATTGATCAGTGATGTTTACGGGTGGCTTATCAATCTTATTCCCGGTATCGGTGCAACAGAACTCGCAAGGCAAGGGCGCGAATTAAACACAGGTGTTATCATAATGGATGTCATATCCTTAGTCCTGGTCAGCGGGATATTCAAGGAAATATACTTCCGGGGTCTTGCGAAAAGATTTTGCTGCTCCTGTATTTGGCGAAATGACGGCATTCATTTTGTTCAATGTCATGTTTGCAATTCTTGACTGGCATAATCTGGGAGTTTCTTTTATTATAGGTCTGATCTGGATCTTTGCTTACCGCAAGACAAACCACCTGATAACACCGATGATCTGTCATTCAATGAGCGGATTGTTCTATCTGGTCTATTCAATTATTGTCATGAGCTAAAGCATACTTTCCGATTCCTTGTCATGCTCCTCAAGCGAAAGAGCAATGGCCGATCCGAATATCATCAGCACATGAGCCGCACTGTTATCGAAGATATCATCAATGAATGATGTTTCTCCGGTGACAGTGCGGCTTTTCCTTTTCCTATGTAAGATTCTTAATGGATCCGTATACCAAAACACCCTATCCGTAAAACTGTAGTAAATTATATTTTCGTATTACCCGCTTATGATACCCCCGCATAACACACACATATTCTCATCGTAAAGCACCGCCGACTGACCGGGTGCGGCGGCTCTGACGGGTTCGTCAAATGTTATCCGTAGCCTGCCGTTATCAAGCATTTCTACTACGGCTTTCTGTGCCTTGCTGTGATACCTCACCTTGCAAAGTGCACTGAACTGCTCTCCTGCTCCCGGTTCGGGAAGTCCCATAAAAATCGTGTCCCTGCACAATATCTCGCGCGAGTACAGCGAAGCCTCATCTCCGAGTATCACACGGTCATTTTCCACGTCGATACGCTTTACAAAAGCACGGTACCCGAGCGAAATTCCCAGTCCCCTGCGCTGTCCGACGGTGTAATGATGAATGCCCCTGTGCCTGCCAAGGATACTGCCGCTTTCGTCTGTAAAGTTCCCCTCGGGCGGCAGTTCGCGGTCGGCGTGTTCCTCGATAAAATCTGCGTAGTTTCCCTCAGTGACAAAGCATATCTCCTGAGAATCGGGTGATTCCGCCGAGGAAAGTCCTGCCTGCTTTGCTATATGCCTTACTTCTGATTTGGTGAGCTTTCCAAGAGGGAACACAGTTCTCGACAGCTGCTCCTGTGTCAGCCGATAAAGCATATAGCTCTGGTCTTTTTCAGTATGAGTGCTTTGCGAAACTGTCAGCCTGCCGTTTGGCAGGCTTTCAATGTTTGAATAGTGACCGGTTGCGATGAAGTCCGCACCGAGTGAGTCGGCAGCTTCGAGCATTTTCTCCCATTTGATGCGTCTGTTGCAGATAACACAGGGATTCGGCGTCTCGCCGACAAGATAAGATTCTACAAAGGGGTCGGTAATAAGCTGTCTGAATTCGCCTGTACAATTGACGACATAATAAGGAATTTCAAGCCTGTCCGCAAGCTCACGTGCCTTGTCGATCTCGCAGCATCTGCTGTATCCGCCGTATTCCGAGAGCCATGTCTTAAGCGTCACACCGATGACTTCATGACCTGCGAGCTTTAACAGATACGCCGTCACCGCGCTGTCGACCCCGCCGGAAAGCCCGACAATTATCTTTGACATTTTACATTCCTCCGTCAGAAAATGCGGTCTATATTTCACTGAATATCCGCTGTAATGTCATATACTATCTCCTCACATCTCCGATAGTGTAAGCTATACTGTACCCCGAGCCGTGCACTCTGTTTTCAAGACAGCTTTTGCAAAGCGCGGCATTTTCTCCTGTGCAGATCTTGTTCTCATATAGCAGATAGAGCTCTCTGACCTCGGTGGGCGAAAGGTTCGGCATGATGACATTTGCGCCTGCTTTAAGCCCCATTTCACGTCCTTTTGGGTGGATACTTCCGAGTGCGGTGGTCGCAGGTATAAGTGCATACGGGAACATCAGCCTGAGTATCGCAATAAGCCGCAGGGTGAGTTCAAGGCTGCCGTTTTCATGCTCCGAAAACGGCGTATCCGGATGCCTGATGAATGGTCCTATGCCTATCATATCGGGCTGTAACTGCTGTAAAAACCGCAGATCGGTAATGATATTCTCCGTTGTCTGAAAAGGTGACCCGACCATAAATCCCGAACCTACCTGATAGCCGATCTCTTTAAGGTCGAACAGGCATCTCTTCCGGTTATCGGGCGACATCTCCGACGGGTGCAGACGCCGGTAATGTCCATCGTCTGCCGTCTCGTGGCGGAGCAGATATCGTCTTGCACCTGCGGCAAAATAGCGTTCGTAGCTATCACGGCTCTTCTCGCCTATCGAAAGTGTCACCGCACAATCGGGGTACGCCGAATGTATATCTGATATGATCTCACATATGCGATCGTCGGTGAAATACTGATTCTCGCCGCCTTGCAGGACAAAGGTTCGGTAGCCGAGCATATATCCCGTTTTGCAGCAGTCCATTATCTGCTCACGGGTGAGGCGGTAGCGTTCCAATTTGCGGTTTGACCGCCTTATCCCACAGTAAAAGCAATCATTTTTACAGGCATTGGTGAACTCTATCAGTCCGCGCAGGTACACCTCGTCTCCGTAATGATCACGCCGCACCTTGTCCGCAAGCGTGAAGAGCAGATCATCATTATCGCCGCTTTCGATGACTGCTGATAACTCGTCATCTGTGAGGTCTCCATCTCTGTAAAGCTTTTCTGCAAGCACGGTAATATCGTATTTTTCCATAATGATTCTCCGTATATATGTTACTTCGGCAATTAAATATCTATAGAAATTAATAATGCATTTTGCCGGAATATAGCTTCAATTAATATATGAGTTTATCGGTAAATAATTGCCGAAGTAATAACAGGTTTGATAATATATCACGGCACTATTATATCATATTAGTCCTATATTGTCAATATGATTGCAGCATAAAACATATCATCTGCTCTATTCAATTCAGCAACAGCCGTAATGTTAAAAATATCAGGATAGATCAGATATTTATCCTTGTGTAAGTGGTATAATAAAACATACAGAAACGGTCAATAAAAACATACAGAAATTCGCCACGAAGTATACAGGTTCTCGCCACGAACTGTACAACGGACTGATCCATGGTATAATAGAAGCAAACCATGGAGGAGGCGGTA
>JAILFE010000229.1 GCA_024697725.1 Oscillospiraceae bacterium | reverse complement strand
GAATGAGGACTTGTATTCATCAAAGAAATCCATGACAGCGCCTGTCTGCTCATTGGATGCAAGAAATCCGCTGTACACGCAGTCAAAGCCGGTGCCAAGACGCTTGTAGTGAGAAAGAGCCTGCGGTATATAATCGGTAAGGTCACGCATAGCGACATCACCGAAGCCGCCGGTATGCGATGAAAGGATCGCTGTCGGAACAGGACAGACCTGTATCCCCATTGTCGAAAGCAGCGGCAGTATCACCGTGAGCGAGCAGCGTCCGATGCCCGAAAGATCGTGTATCGCCGCAACTCTGATGTTTCTGTTCATTTTCCTGATATCCCTCCTGCTGCAAAAAACATTCACTGCTCCTCTTCCTCGGAAAGCATCAGCCATTCATCGGAATATTCCATTGAAAGCTTTTTCATTTCCTCATATTCCGCGCATTTTTTATTCATGAGCTGATAATCCGTGCAAACCTCGGGAGATGCCATATCCGCCTGCAAGGAAGCCATTTCTTTTTCGAGCCGTTCGATCTCGGCTTCGAGCTCCTTTATCCTGCGGCGGTTATTGGCTGAACGTGCACGCTGTTCCTTTGTCCTGAATGCCTTTGCGCCGTTTTCGGCAGCCTTCTTTTCGGCACGCTCGCGCTTTTCAAGATCGAGCCTTTCCTGCTCTGCGAGCATCCTCTGCCGCCTGATATTCATATACCCTTCAAAACCGCAGTCAAAAAGCTCTGCGCCGTTCTCTGTCATTTCCATGATGCGCCCGGCGAGCTTGTTCAGCAGATAGCGGTCATGCGAGACGAATATCACAGTTCCGGTATAATCACAGAGAGCCTCCTCGAGCGATTCCTTTGATGATATATCAAGGTGGTTCGTCGGCTCGTCGAGTATGAGGACGTTCCCGCGTTCGAGCATCATCACGGCAAAGCACAGCCCGGCGCGTTCTCCGCCGCTGAGTACCTTTACCTTCTTGAAGACGTTCTCCCCTGTTATCCTCACAAGAGCGAGCAGCGAACGGACTTCGGTATCGGACATCGTGCGTCTGCGGTCGTGTATCTCGTCCATAACGGTGCTTTCGGGATCAAGGCGGGAGTTTTCCTGATCGAAATAGGATATCCGTGTATTGCTGTTCCATTCGATCCTGCCGTGGGATATCGGCAGCTTCTGCTGTATTATTTTCAGCAGCGTGGATTTTCCGATGCCGTTCCCGCCGATTATGCCTATCTTGTCGCCGCGCCTAACCTCAAACGAGACATTGTCTGCAAGTGTTTTTCTGTCGGCACCCTCACCGACCGATACGTCGATGGCCTTTACCGACAGCACATCGAGCGGCGGCTCGTAATCATATTCAAACCTGAGTCTTGCTTTTCTTTCGTTTGTGACCGGCTTTTCGGGCAGTTCCATAGCTTCGAGCTTCTTCATGCGGCTCTTTGCCATTGCGGAGGTGCTTGCCCTGACAAGGTTCCTGTCAACATAATCCTGGAGCTTTGCGATCTCTTCGCTCTTTGCCTCGTATTCTTTGAGAAGTCTTTCGGTATCAGCCTTTTTCTGTACCACAAAAGCAGAATAATTGCCCTTGTAGCGCTTCAGCCTGCCGCGTTCGATCTCACAGGTCGAGGTAGTCAGCTTATCAAGGAAATAGCGGTCGTGGGAAACTATCAGCAGCGCTCCCTTGTAGCCCGTGAGATAATCCTCGAGCCAGAGCACCGTATCAAAATCAAGGTGATTGGTAGGCTCGTCGAGTATGAGAAGATCAGGACTTTCGAGCAGCAGCTTGCAGAGCGCAAGGCGTGTCTTTTCACCTCCCGAAAGAGAAGCTACGATCATATCATCTCTTTCGGGAGGAAATCCCATACCGTTGAGGACAGTGCGTATCCTGACATTTATCATATATCCGTCATGGGCTTCAAAATACACCGTTTTGCGGTCATACTCGGCGGATATCTCGGCAAGGCGCTTTTTGTCGTCATGTGCGTCTGCCATTTCTTTTTCGAGACGGCGCATCTCATCCTCAACGGCGAGCAGTCCGCTGAAGACCGATGTCATTTCCTCTATTATCGTATTGCTGCCGTCAAGTCCAGCATTCTGGCGCAAAAAGCCTATATTCATGCCCTTTGTGACTGCGAGCCGCGGGATATTCGGCTCCGGCTGAGTCTCGTACTCCGTGCTGCCGGTGATTATACCGAGCAGCGTGGATTTTCCGCAGCCGTTCACGCCGACAAGACCGATCCTGTCGGCATTCTCTATCGTCAGCGATATATTGTCAAGGACCTTTTTATCGCCGTATATCTTACTTATGTTTTCAAGCGTGAGTACCATAGATCAAGCTTATTCTCCGAACATTTCCTTCAAAAGAGAGCCGAGTATGCGACAGCCCTTTTCTATATTTTCATCGGTCGGGGTGGAGTAGTTCAGTCTGAACGAACAGCAGGGATCGCTCTCATGGGTCATGAATGCGGTACCCGGCACTACTGCCACCTTGTATTTTTCCACAGCCGTCTTGCAGAATCCGAGCATATCAGCTCCATCTGGAAGTGTCACCCAGATGAAAAGTCCTCCCTGCGGTCTTGTATAGCTTACACATTCCGGAAAGCTCTCCTTTATGCAGTCGAGCATAAGTCTGCACTTTCGGCGGTATATGGGACGGATGGCTTCGAGATGAGCCTTCAGATCATATTCCGACAGATAGTCATAGCATATGCGCTGGGCGAGAATATTCGTATGCACATCAGAGCACTGCTTGCATACCACGATCTTGTTTATGACCTCACGCGGCGCACTGACAAATCCGACTCTCATACCCGGTGCAAGCACCTTTGAGAAACTGCCTGCATATATGACTCTGCCGTCGGTATCAAGCGACTTTATCGAAGGGATATCCTCGCCTTCAAAGCGTATATCACCGTAGGGATTGTCCTCGAGTATCATAACATTGTATCTGCGGGCAAGCTCGTATATCGCCTTTCTCTTTTCAAAACTCGTGCAAAGTCCCGTGGGATTCTGGAAATTAGCTATGACATAGATAAGCTTTGCCTTCGGGTGAGTTTTAAGAGCATCCTCCAGCTTGTCGAGCTCCATTCCGTCTTCAGCAAGAGGGATTCCCACAAGCTCGGCATTGTATGATCTGAATGCGTTCATACAGCCGACAAAGCTCGGCGATTCACATATCAGCGCATCACCTTCGTTAAGGAAGACCTTGCAGGCAAGCTCGGATGCCTGCTGTCCGCCGGAGGTTATGACAAGATCATCTCTTTCGCTGTCAAAGCAGTGCTGCGAAGCGAGCATATCCTTCACTGCATCCCTGAGCGGCTGATAACCTTCTGTGACGCTGTACTGGAGCGCACCCACCGGATCGCGCGAAAAAATATCGGCCGTTATCTCAGCGATATCCCCGGAAGGAAACGCTTCGGGAGCAGGATTCCCCGCCGCAAACGAGATCACGCCCGGCTCGGATGTGAATTTGAGTATCTCTCTTATAGCGGACGCCTTCAGTCCGAGTACCTTATCGGAAAATGCATATTCCATAATCATCCACCCCGTATATCAATAAACACAAATAAATTATAAGAACAGCCGTACTTAAATATATAAAGTACGGCTGCAGGAATATCAAATAATATGAAGATCAGAAGTAAAGATCGACCTTTTTGCCCTCGGAAACTCCATTGACTACATAGTATGCAGCTTTCTCTTCGGGCTTGATATATACATCAAGTGTCTTTACAGGTGTATTTCCGTCCTCAGCGGACTGAGCAGCTCTGATATCTGCGAGGATATTCTTGATATCGATCTGACCGTTTGCGTATTCGATGAATACATTCTCGGTTGCGGCTGCCGTTTCCTTTTTCTGAGAAGACTTTGAAGTCTTTGCCGCTGTCTTTTCCTCGGCTGCCTTTACTTCAGCGCCCGCCTTCTCGCTTGCGTTTTTCTTTGCTGCCATGGTAATACCTCCAATAAATTATAATTAATTATAAGAAATAAATATAAGTTGTCTGAACATATCAGATAAAACTGCGGGAAAACAAAACCATACAAGCCATTTCCCCTTGTCCACAATTAATTATATCGTGTGATATACGTTTTGTCAACAGATAGATAATAAAACCCATCAAATTCTGCTTTTTTCACATTTACAAAAAATGCTTTTATACTGTTAATGGTTATTTTGCCTAATTTTTATATAAAAATTTTGTGAGATACGGATATAACCTTTCAGACCGGATATAGGCAAAAAGCCGCCCGCTGCCTGTTGGATCATCCCTGGATCCTGTAAATCCGATTTTGTGCAATATTTCACAAAACAGTCACATTATCCGCCTTAACGTTTCACAAATATAATGTATGATTAACTTATGTTTTGTCGGAGCATAACGAAAAGCAGTATACAGATCCGACAACTATTTATATAATTATTTGTGCATTTGTACGATCTTGAAAACAAATGAATAAAAACGGTCCTCCGGATTGTTTTATCAATATACAAGTAAGAATAATCATCCCAAGGGGATGTAACAAGCAAAGGAAGGAAAGAGAATTATGGAAATGAAACAGAAAGCATTGAAAACTGTCGCGGGGATCGCTGCAGCGTTCGCTCTTGCGATGAACAGCATCCCTTTTGCGGCAAGCGCCGAAGACAACGAACTGGAAAACGAGGATATAACCCTTACCAAAGGCTATTCGACTACTCTTAAGATCGAGGGAGATTATGATGATGTAAAATGGTCATCCTCGGACAAATCTGTCGCAAAGGTAAACAGCAAGGGCAAGGTAGTCGGCATATCCGCAGGCACCTGCACGATAACCGCGATCGTAGACGGTGAAAAGCTTGAATGCGATGTCACGGTCATACCAGGAAAGATAACCGTGAACAAGTCATCTGTAACGGTAGATGTCGGCAGCTCGGATTATGTTGTCATCACAGCCAAGGGCTCGCACAGCATTTCAGCTTCCGCCTCCGACGACGGTGTTGCACAGCTTTCATGGCTGCGCTATTCCGATGAGAGCGCATTCAACGGCAACGACATCACTCTCAAGATAACAGGCAAGAAGGCAGGCACCACAACTCTCAAGATCAAAATGACCAAGTATTCCTCGGTATACAAATATGTCACGATAACCGTCAAGGGCGGAGAGGTCGAATCGTCCCTTTCATACAGCGAGAAATACCCCTTCTACAGTTCACTCACAAAGAAGTATTACCAGAGTTACAACGATGCCGTAGCAGCTTCGGACAACAACGCAAACTATGTATCGCTCGGCAATTCCTCGACATCTGTTGACAGCAGCTCGTACTATTCCACCACATACCACTACTACAGCAGCTCGACAGGCAAATACTACAAGTCCTATAACGATGCTCTTGCTGCTTCAAACAACAACACGAGCAGTGTTTCCGACTATGATGATACATCGGTCAACAGCACGACATACTCGTCCCAGTATTCCTACTACAGCTCACTGACGCAGAAATACTACAGGACATACGCAGCAGCTCTCAAAGCCTCAAACAACACTGCAGCATATGTATCACAGGGACAGGCTCAGGACTACAGCAATACATACAGCACATCCTATCCGTATTACAGTTCGCTCACCCGCAGATACTACAAAACATATGATGCTGCACTTTCTGCATCCAACAACGACCGCAGCTATGTTACCGATTATTCTTCGAGCACAAACGACTACAGCACGTCTTACAGCACATCCTACCCCTACTACAGCTCCTATACACGCAGATATTACAGAACCTACAATGCTGCTCTTGCGGCATCCAACAATGACCGCAGCTATGTGACCGATTATTCTTCGAGCACGAGCGATTACAGCACGTCTTACAGCACATCCTACCCCTACTACAGCTCCTATACACGCAGATATTACAGAACTTACAATGCTGCTCTTTCTGCATCCAACAATGACCGCAGCTATGTGACGGATTATTCTTCAAACACAAGCGACTACACCACCACCTACAGCGCGACATATCCGTATTACAGCTCACTTACCCGCAGATACTACAGGACATACAACGCTGCTCTTGCGGCATCCAACAACGAACGCAGCTATATTACCGACTACTCCGGAAATTCCACCAATGATTACAGCAATTCCTACAGCTCCTCCTATCCGTATTACAGCTCGCTCACACGCAAATATTACAGGACTTACAATACTGCCCTTGCAGCATCCAACAACAATCAGACCTATGTCATAGACTACAGCACTGAAAACAACGGCGATTACAGCACATCCTACAGCACGGCATATCCGTACTACAGCTCATATACACGCAGATATTACAGGTCATACAACGCCGCACTTTCCGCGTCCAACAATGACCGCTCCTATGTATCTGATTATTCGGCAGCAAATACGAATGATTACTCTTTATCCTACAGTACGACATATCCCTATTACAGCAGCTATACTCAGAGATATTACAAGAATTACAGCAGTGCTCTTTCGGCATCAAACAACAATCAGGCTTATGTCACAGACTATTCAAAGAATGATTCCGTGAACGACTACAGCAACTATTATTCCGATTCCTATCCGTTCTACAGTTCCTATACACGCAGATACTACAGGACTTATAATGCTGCGGTGACTGCTTCCTACGGCAATTCGGACTATGTATCACGCGGAGATTCCTCTGCGCTCTACAGCATGACTTACAGCGCAGTATACTGCTATTTCAGCCAGGTGACAGGAAGATATTACAAGTCCTATGACGAAGCTGTCCGTGAATCCAACAATAACCCGAACCTCGTATCACAGGGAAGCAATTCACAGAATTATTCGGTAGCCTACAACAGCAACTACAGATGGTACAGCAGTTATACAAACAAGTATTATTCGTCATACGATGAAGCGCTCAGACAGTCCAACTATAACTCCAGCTATGTATCAGAGGGCGACCACGGTTCAAAGACAACCTATGACAGCTCGCACAGATACTACAGTATGGTGACAGGAAACTATTACAGCACCTACAATGAAGCTCTTGCAGCATCCAACTACAACCCCAGCTTCGTACAGGAAAAATGATCCGGTAAAAAACTGGTATGATTACAGCATCCCGCAGAAACGGTGAGATACCCATTGCTGCGGGATGTTTTTTTTGTTACCAAATTTTCATAATTTCTTACTGAATTTTCATAATTTTTAAACGAATAATTATGCACATTGCACAATAATCCGTTTCTATTTTTTCTTGATTTACTATTGATAAACCACGCAGAATGTGATATAATATCACCATAAGGAAAACTTAATTCTGCCATGTTCGATCAAATGTGGTTTTTATAATCCAACACTTTTTATAAGGGATTCAGTCTCCGTTGGCGGATTGCAGACCTCCCGCCGCTTTATATGAGCGGAGCCACGGATGCAGGGAGCGTGAAATCAACGGGCTGTTGCCCACCTGCTTTGTGCGGGTTTTATTCGCCACACGGCGGCTTGGCGGAGTTAGTTTTGAATTGCGGCGGTCGGATCGTATATCCGGCCGCTTTTTTTATGCATGGTCATATTGCAATATATGATTCTGCCGCTGTAGCTATTTCTGGTGCAGCTGCACTTAGGCACTGTGAGCGTGAAACGTCTGAAAATCTTTGTTTTTTAGCATAAATTATCGTTCCGGCTATTGAAAAGTGTAAAAATTAGTGATATAATATATATGTATACGATCCTGCCTGCATAAAGCAGGGCGGGATCATCAGGGAACCGCTGATCGATTCGTTTCACTACACTTCCAGTAACGTTTTTCTGGTGTCGGAAACGACTGCTGTTCATTTTATTCAGCGCTTCCCCGTAAAAATGCGAGCCGTTGCCGAGATCACCTCTGCATCAGGATCCGGGATGTGATACAGACATGAAACTTGCACTGAATCTTCAGAACCACCTGAACAGATACAAAATGAGCACTCAGATCATGATAATCTATATCGTGGTGCTTATTCCTGTATTTATAGGAAGTATCTTCCTGCTCACTTCGATAAACAATATCATGAGGGAAAACGCCGAGGCGGAATCGTTCAGCAGCGCCGACAGCCTGCGCACGAGACTTCAGGATATGATATATATCGCCGAGAACATATCCAATTCTATCGCAACGAGCAGCGATGTAATAGACTTTATAGACAATCCGACACAGACTACGGCAAAATCTCCCGAATACTATGCCGGGAACGAAGTCATAAACAACTATATAAACGTTTCCCCTCAGATAAAATATGTAAGGATATTCCTCGAAAAGGAAAACTTCATATACAATTCCAACTACCGCTTTGCAACACAGTCGGTAAGATCACAGTCATGGTACTGGGAGGCAAAAAACAACAACTCCGTAAAATGGAGGGTCATCACTGACAGTGTTGACAATAATATCTATCTCAGCTATGTCCGTTCGATAAGGAACGAAAAGGGAAATGTCATCGGAGTCGCCGTGATCGAGATATCCCCCGAATGGATAAGCGACTTTTTCGCGGAAAACGCATTCAACGCCATCTTCTCTGTCAATAACGGAGTTACCTTCTACAGCGATATAGAAGGCATAAAACCCGGAACAGTCATAGCATCGGGATCTTCGGATATATTCATAGCCGACAAGCGCGAGGTCATAAAGGAAAACTTCATGGGGATGCACGGGCTCACCGTTATGGAGACATTCCGCTACGGCTCGACTACGAGTATATTCCAGATATTCATCATCAGTCCGAATAACGGCATCAACGCACGCAGCAAACAGCTTACCTATACTGCTTTCATATATACGGCATTTATCGTACTGTTCTTCCTTATCTCTCTGTTCATCATAGTCGTGTTCGCTTCACTCTTCACCGAGAGAATAAAGCTGCTGCGGGACAGAATGCACAGTGTTGCAGGCGGAAGTTTTGACGAAAAACCGATAATCCGGGGCAATGACGAGGTTTATGAGCTCGACAACGACCTTTCCATAATGGTGAAGTCGATGCAGGAAATGATGTATGAGACATATAAGGCAAAGCTTCAGACAGAGGCACTCAAATCCGACCAGATCGAGGCGGAGTTCAAGGCGCTCTCGAGCCAGATAAATCCGCACTTTCTGTATAATACCCTCGAAACGATCCGAATGAAGGCGTTCGTGAACAACGACAAGGAGACTGCAAATCTGATAAAGAAGCTCGGAAAATTCATGCGCAGATGCCTTGAATTCAAGGATAAGAGCGTAACGCTCGAATCCGAGCTGGATTTCATCAACAGCTATCTTGAACTGCAATCGGCGCGTTTCGGCGACAAGATCACCTACGAGATAATCAACGAGGTAGACAACAACCTTATGATACTCCCCCTGCTGATACAGCCCGCAGTCGAAAACGCATTCGTACACGGCATAGAGAGCAGCAAGAAAAACGGAAAGATAACCATACACTGCTATTACGACGAGGAATTCATCTGCATAGATGTGAAGGACAACGGTCAGGGAATGAGCGAGGAAAAGCTCCGCGAGCTGAAAAAGAAGCTCATAATAAATGATACGTCCTCCGGAAAGAGCATTGGTCTTACAAACGTAAACAAACGCATAAAAATGTATTTCGGAGATGCCTACGGTCTGTTCGTATACAGCACGGAAGGAGAAGGCACTGTCGTAAGGATCGCTCTCCCGAGAAAAATGCCCGAGATCGCACGGCTTGACAATTTCGATATCAATGAAAAGATCAAAACTGAAAAGAGGCTGAGAAATGCTTAACGTATTACTTGTAGACGACGAGCCTGTTGTAAGACAGGGTATAAAGATGATGATACCGTGGGATGAGCTCGAGCTCGATGTCATCGGTGAGGGCGAGGACGGCGATGACGGGCTGAACAAGATGATAACCCTGAATCCCGATATCGTAGTTGCAGATGTGAAGATGCCCGGAAAAACAGGCATAGAGATGATCGAAGCAGCTCTCGGACGCGGATTTCAGGGAAAGGTGATAATCCTTTCGGGATATTCCGATTTCACATACGCAAAGGAAGCGATAGCTCTCGGCGTGGAAAATTTCATACTGAAGCCCGTTGATGAGGATGAACTTATAGCATCACTGAAAACAGTCCGCGACAAGATAATCAAGGAAAGAGAACTCAGCTTCAAACAGGAAAAGGGATCGGAATATATCACCTCGCAGATCACCAAAGGGCTGCTCGCAGGTGATGAACAGGCTGCACGCGACGCCGAAAGAGCGGGCTACAGATATTCAAGCTATGAGACCGCTATCATCTGCTCGGTGGACAGCGACACTCCCGAGGAAAAAACCGCCGTTATCTCAAATGTAACAAAATTTTTCGAGAACTGCGGTGACGTCGATATCGTATCAATGGATCTGAGCGGTATGCAGGCAGTCGTTTTCAAGGGCTGGAAGCACGGAAATATCATGGAGATGCTCTATCGGCTGAATAAATCCTTCAACGGCACTATATTTGTAGCTGTGGGACAGCCCGTGAACAGCCTTTCAGATCTGGCATCATCCTATGCGACAGCATATGAGCTTTACAAGAACCGTTTCCTCTATATGCATTACGGCGTGGTGACGGACAGCGTCCTGCACAGTGCTCACGATGAAAAAACGGATATCGGAGATATCACCTCGCATATCTATGCATTTATCGAGATAAATGATACAGTCAAGCTCGAAAAGACCCTTGACAGCTTTATGGAGAATATGCGCAGTCTCAAGCTCACTCCCGAGCGTATAAAGGTCACCTGCATAACACTGATAATGGAGATACGCGCAAGGGTGATAAAGGCGACCGCCGAGAAAAAGACCGAAGAGATACTCAATGACAGGCTTATCGAGGAAATAGGCGAACAGACAAGTCTTTATGACATAATCCGCATACTGAAGACTTCGTTCACTGAAGTGTCTAATTCCTATTTCGGGCGCACCACAAAAAGTACTATGGAGCGCATAGTGCAGTATATCAAGACAAATTACAGCCACGAGCTCCGGCTTGAAATGCTTGCAAACATATTTGGCTATAACAGTGCATATCTTGGAAAGGTATTTCACCAGTACACCGGAGAGAACTTCAACAACTATCTTGATGAGATACGCATAACCGAGGCAAAGCGCCTGCTCGCAAGCGATGAATACAAGGTATACGAAGTGGCGGAAATGGTCGGATATACCAACATCAACTATTTTCACAACAAATTCAAGAAATATGTGGGCGTAAGTCCCCTGTCATACAAAAAGAGCTGCCGCGGCGTGGCTGTCTCGGACAGCGATGATGCTGACGACGAAGAATGACCGAAATCACATATCCGGAACAGACGATATCATAAGCAGTACGAATAAGATATCGTCTGAAATCCGAAGGAGGTGATATGAATGACAAGCATAACTGCTCCCGAACACCGCCCTGTCAAGGAACTGCTCCGTGCGGGCGCCTGCGTCCTGTGGCTGATATATTCGGCTGCGACACTGCTCGGGAACGAGCTTATCCTGAACATATTCTCTCCGCTGACGGCTCTTTTCTCGTCGATACTTATAGTGACCTCACTGAAGGATCTCGGGGCTTTCAGATATACTGGAATGTTTTTCTTCGTTGGTGTATTCTCGTGGTTCATATCCGATCTGCTGCTGATACTGTATACCTACTTTTTTATAGATGATCCGATCCTGACTGCGATATCAGACCAGCTATACCTGCTGCCGAACTATATGATCTTCATATCGGCGATAGCATACAGCTATACAGTGCTGAAAAAAGGCGATTTTTACAGGGTGATCGTTGATACCTTCGGGATAGCATACACGATATACGTTATCATAATAAATGTATTCATGTCGGATATCGACATAGACGCCAGCACCGATCTCAGCACACTTTCGCTGATGATGTATTTCCTCGCGGCTCTCTTTGTGCTGACACTGCTTGCAATGATATCGCTCGAAACAAATCAGAGCCGACACAACGGAAAATTCTTCATCATTGCTGTGATAGTATTCATATACGAGCTGCTTGAGGTCAGATACACATATTATATGACGCTCGAGCTCGACCCGGAGAACATATATCTTGATATAATCTATCTCGGGGCGATAATGATAATTTCGCTGCTGCTCTCCTCGATAAAAACAGAAGCACAGAAACCCGCCGACTTCGGAAAATTCCCGATCTACCACTTCAAACCGATGCAGAAGGCTTATATGTGGATAAACGGCGCTCTCATCTCGCTTATCGGAGTGGTGCTCTTTGCAATGTCGTTCATAACCTCGACCGAGCTTTACGGTATGTTCATAGTTGCACTGGCTTATATCGTGGTTCAAAAGAATATGGAATCCGAGGATCTGTATACTGCACTGCTCGATCTTCAGAAAAACGAAAACGCACGTCTTGAACAGCTTGTAAGGGAAAAAACGCAGGAACTGCAGTACGTAAATGACTATCTTGAAAAGACCTCCAACATCGACGCTCTGACCGGGCTTTACAACCGCCGCTATTTCGGGTTCTACGAAAAGACGATATTCTCATCTTCAAACAGGAATAAAGCAGCGGTATTCTCGATCGATCTCAACTATTTCAAGCCGATAAACGATAACTACGGGCATGATGTGGGAGACTACACACTTAAAGAGATAAGCAAACGGTTATATTCGATATTCCCGGAATGCTGCACTCTTTTCCGCATGGGCGGCGACGAATTCCTCTTAGTATACGACCAGTCCGCAGATATATCATCCGATTTCAATGAAAAGGTGATCGGTATAGCAAACCGCATCTGCACCGAGACAGACAAGCAGATCATCATGAAACGTGAAAATGCCGATGACCTCACCCTTACAATATCCGCAAGCATTGGCATCGCCCTGTATCCCGAGCACAGCACCGACGTCGATGAGATACTCAGAGCGGCAGACAGTGCAATGTACGAAACAAAGCACAAATTCATCGGCAGTTCCTTCAAGATATACGAAAAAAACAGCGAAGCATGATTTTGCACGCAAAAAAAGACTTCCGATACATTGTTGTCGGAAGTCCTTTTGTTTTTATTTGCAGCTGTAAGCGGGAAATTTGCCGTTTTTTTACTTGTTTATAACTGTCCGTCTTTTTCGGCAGCAGCTTTCTTTTTTCCAGGAAGAGCTGTCACGGTGGGAACTGCGATACCGACCATAAGCATGATGATGCCTATGATGCCCTCTGCATTGAAAGCGAATCCATCGGGAAATATCGCAGGTATCGAGCCCGCAACAAGACCTATAAGCGCACAGTATGTCCCGACGTGATATTTTTTCAGAAGGACGGATATCAGCTTTGCAGCTCCAAGCAGACCTATCGCCGCACCTATCGCGTAGAAAAGCAGCGTTACAAAATCAAGACTGCTCACCGAACGTATGGCGAGATCATATCCGCCGAGCGCTTTCAGCACCAGAGCGCCGCTTATACCGGGGATTATCATGGCTGCAGCAGCAGCGGCTGTCATCAGTATAATAATATAAGGCGGTATGCTGTCGGAGGAATTGCTGCTGTTTGCTGCAAACAGCCCGAACGCGATCATACCTGCCGCAGCAGCCAGAAACGGCACGGCATCATATATCTTCAGTTTCCGCTCCTTCACGCATTCGCAGTACATCAGCGGAAGACTGCCGATTATCACTCCGAGAAAAAAGAACTGCGTCGGAACATTGTGATTTTCCAGAAGCCATGTCAGCACCTTGGAAGCTATCACCAGTCCCACAGCTATCCCCGCACATACGGGGATAATAAAGCGTATGTTCTTTTTCAGAGTTCTGATATTGAGCGTGATGGATTCAAGCAGCTTGTCATATATCCCGAGAATGACCGCAAGCGTTCCGCCGCTCACTCCGGGTACTGCGTCTGCAATGCCTATTGCAGCGCCCTTGAGCATATATGCTCCCACTTCGGGAAGAACAGCCGATGCGGACTTTTTTTCGTTCATCGAATTATTATCATCCATAAAATACCTGCCTCTGAGATTCCGAATACAAAAATGCTCTGCAAACCGCACTGAAACGATATGCAGAGCATATTATGGTGTGCCATTGGGGATTTGAACCCCAGACCCTTTGATTAAAAGTCAAATGCTCTGCCGACTGAGCTAATGGCACATATCCCGGTACAGACACAGTATAACTGCATACCTGCATCCGACAACACTAATTAATTATACAGGCAAAGCGGCTAAATGTCAAGAGTTTTTATATATTATCATTATTATATACAATTATAGTGATATATAGCAAATACAATTTGTTGATTTTTCCGAACATCCGGATACATATATGATCTTGATCTCAAACAGCTGACTGACCGATGATGATCTCTGCACGGGAGTTTTCATCATCACGGATGATCTCATCGGCAATTGGTACTGTGATACGCCCCGAGCGAGGATTCTTTATGCTTATGATACCGTCGGTCAGCACCGCATCCACATCGGAATTTTCAAAGCTGAGATCCGCATTGTTCATACGGCAGCCGGAAAGACGCAGAGAATCACACCAGCAGAGCGGCTGAGTGCCGTTTATCGTGCAGTTCTCAAATACCAGTCCTTTGGAATACCAGCCGAGATATTCCCCGTTTATGACTGAATTTCTGACGATAACATTGCTGCAGTGCCAGAAAGCATCCTTTGTATCAAATATGCATTCTTCGATAACGGCATTCTTTACATACTGGAATGAGTATTTCCCCGTAAGATGCACACGTCTGAATTCAATATCCTCGGCACGAAGCATGAAGTATTCGCTCTGCACGCTGGTGTCGGTCATTTTCACACCGCGCGACGACCAGCCGAATTCGGCAGATATGATATCGCAGTCCGTGAAAGAAACGCTGCTGCATTCGCGCAGACCCTTTATCCCGTAAAGCTTTGATGATGATACGGTTATATTATCCGAATACCACAATGCCGCACGGCAGGTATCTGCCATGGTGCAGTTTTCGATAGATACATTATCATCATGCCAGAAAGGATAGCGCAGTCTGAATAGGCAGTCACGGACAGAGATATCCCTGGATTCCTTCAGAGCGCTCTCGCCGTCGGCATCACCGGCGAAGGTACAGTTTATCAGAGTGACGCCATGACTTCTGTACAAAGCGCGTTCTTCATCAAAGCTCATATTTTCAATAACGGTATTATTCATAAGCTGCCTCACAGGAAATGATTAAATAGCTTACTGTTATTTTATACTGTTTTTTGCGAGATGTCAAGACAAAGCGAAAAAATCCACAATAATTTATTTCGGTTCATGAATGGCAGTTCTTATACACCTCTCTTCTCTCCTACCCGCAGCGGAAATGGAATATTGACCAATTAATCTCGGTTTTTCTGTTAATTACGCCGATAATACGTTGATAATCCAATAATATCATTGCATTTTACTGCAAAAATATATATAATATTTATAATTAGTGCGTGCTCAATAACCGCCCTACGGGCGGTTATTGGCAGAAGCGGCTGTAAGCAGCCGCTTCTGCTGCTGCAAATCAAAGATTTGCAGCACACTAATCAGCACTTAATATGTCAAAGTCTTCTGGACCATCAAACGGAGTTGAGGAGCTTATGGAAAATAACAATGCCCGTGAAAAAGCACGAAAACTATTTCTCAGTCATTCGGAACAGATACTCGCCGAAATGATGGAGCGCTCCAGTCTGATAACCTATGTCTATTACCCCGGAACACATACCTGCGACTGCTTTGATATGTCACGGATATTCGGTGAAGCATCGCTCGAAGGCGATTATCCCGACTGCATGATACGCCTGATGAACCTCTCTGAACAGGATGAGGAGATCATGCGAAGTACTGTTGCCCTTATCGACAGCGGAAGTCCGTCCGCAGAATGCACTGTAGAAACACATATGGGCGGCATGAGCAGATGGGTAGGTATGCGCTGGATCAATTTCACAGACCAGAACGGCTCTCCAGATCACTGTCTTGTCTTCGGCTTCGACCTGACATCGGAAAAATCAGCCGAACGCGATTTTACCG
>JAILFE010000207.1 GCA_024697725.1 Oscillospiraceae bacterium | reverse complement strand
GATATTCTCAATATCGGCGCGTGTAAAGCTTGAATTTTCGCCGGAAGATATAAAGGCGGCATATAATATCGTCCGTGAGAACGAGGGTAATGAAACCGAGCCCGATGAACTTGATGAGATACCTATCTCCGTGGACAATGCGACGCCGATACAGACTGCCGAGACTATAGCCACCAAGCAGTCAGATGAGGACAAGACTGAGGAAACAACGATAATAACCACATCCGAGACAGAGGAGACCACTACGAGCGAGGAGAGGACCGAGACTACTACAAAACAGGAGGAAACAACAACTACAGAGGAGACCGAGGAAATCGATGAGGATACAGAGGAACTCGACGATGATGTGGAAGAACTGACCGATGATGACGAAATATTCACGGTATCTGTTATCATTGACGGCGTTACCACTACTCAGACCGTAAGCTACGGCGAGAACGCGGATATGCCCGATGATCCCGTTATCGAGGGCAAGACTTTTGTCGGCTGGGACCGCTCGTTCGACAATATCACATCCGATACCGTGATAACCGCTATATTCATCGACGACGATCAGGACAGCGATATCTCCTCCGTATCCGACGGAGAGCATACTGTGACCGTTGTCATAGGCGGCACCTCGACAACTCAGACAGTCGCCGACGGTGAAGCGGCAAATATACCCTCGTCCATAACGCTGGAGGGATATACCTTCAAGGGCTGGGATACCGATTATTCCAGTGTGACGAGTGATATGACCGTTACAGCGATACTTGAACCTATATCCTGCACCGTAACGTTCATCGTTGACGGTACGAGCTATATAACACAGGTAAGCTACGGCGGAACAGCCGTTCCGACCGTGACGCCTTCGCAGAACAGTGCAGGACAGAACTTTACCGGCTGGGACAAGTCGCTTTCGGGCATAACATCCGATACTACGATAACCGCGACATTTGATACCGCTGCCGAAACGACCGCTACATATACCGTCACCTTCGTGATGGGAGACGAAACTATCACGCAGACAGTTGAAGAAGGCAGCTCGGCATCCGCGCCTGTGCCTCCCGCTACCAATTACGAAGGTGAAAGCTTCCTCGGCTGGGACGGCAATTATTCCGATGTGGATTCCGACAGGACAATATACGCTATATACGGTTGATAGTCAGGGTAAGAATCAAATATCTATGTGATATGCATATCGATCGATACATATCGCGCAGATCCGTTAGAACATTATCGAAAATGCAGGGATAGACCGCTATCCCTGCATTTTTTATTTGCCTGTATACACCTATTGACAAATGAGGATTTATGTGTTATTATATAACAATAGTGAAAGAGAATATACATAGCAAACGACGCTGAGATAGTATCCTGTACAGGGTATTATTGCCGGCGCTTTTTTAGTTTGCAGCATCGGCTGCCGGTGCCGCTGACAAAAATGCCGGTATGATGAACAAGGAGGAATATGTTATGTCAGAAGTAAGGAATGTTCCCGAATATTTCGGCTGCAACGTGTTCAATGAGACGGTAATGAAGGATATGCTGCCCAAAACAGTGTATAAGTCTCTTCTGAGAACAAAGCAGCTTGGCATCGCACTCGATGCACAGGCAGCCGAGGTCATCGCAGCCGCCATGAAGGACTGGGCTGTGAGCAAGGGAGCAACACATTATACCCATTGGTTCCACCCGATGACGGGTCTATCCGCTGAAAAGCACGATTCCTTCATCTCCCCCACGAATGACGGAAGGATAATAATGGAATTTTCCGGCAAGGAGCTCGTAAAGGGCGAGCCGGATGCATCTTCGTTCCCTTCGGGCGGACTTCGCGCTACATTCGAGGCAAGAGGCTATACCGCATGGGATCCGACCTCTCCTGCATTCATCAAGGACAATACTCTTTATATACCTACAGCATTCTGTTCCTATACCGGCGAGATACTCGACAAAAAGACCCCGCTCCTGCGCTCGATGGATGTCATATCCGAGCAGGCTATGAGAGTGCTGCGTCTTTTCGGCGATACTGCCGCTACAAGAGTCATCACGACAGTGGGCCCCGAGCAGGAATACTTCCTTGTGGACAAGGAGCTCTACGATCAGAGAGAGGATCTTATCTTCGCGGGACGCACCCTTTTCGGAGCGAAGGCTCCCAAGGGACAGGAGCTTGAGGACCACTATTTCGGCAATATCAAGGCAAGGGTGCAGAACTATATGAAGGAGCTCGATGAAGAGCTCTGGAAGCTGGGCATATTTGCCAAGACCGAGCATAACGAGGTCGCACCCGCACAGCACGAGCTGGCACCTATATATACAACGGCAAATGTCGCATCTGACCACAACGCGCTCACAATGGAGCTGATGAAGAAGATAGCGCTGAAGCACGGGCTGGTATGCCTGCTCCATGAAAAGCCTTATGCGGGAGTGAACGGCTCCGGCAAGCACAACAACTGGTCGATATGCACCGATACGGGCGAGGTTTTGCTCGATCCCGGAAAGAAACCCAAGGATAATATCAGGTTCCTCACCTTCCTTGTTGCCATAATCAAGGCGGTACACGAGAACAGCGATCTGCTCAGGCTCTCGGTCGCAAGCGCAGGCAACGACCACAGACTCGGCGCAAACGAAGCGCCTCCGGCTATCATATCCATTTTCGTGGGCGATGAGCTCCAGACTATACTCGACGCTCTCGAAACAGGAAAGATGATACGCAGGAACGCAAAGCAGGAATTTGTGATCGGAGTTGAGGCTCTCCCCAATTTCCCCAAGGACACCACCGACAGGAACAGAACTTCTCCGTTTGCGTTCACAGGCAATAAATTCGAGTTCAGAAGTCTCGGCTCGGCGGATACGATAGCCTGCACGAATACGATACTCAATACTATCGTTGCGGATGTGCTGTGCGAATTTGCCGATAAGCTCGAGGGCAGCGAAAATCTCGACGAGGATCTCAACAAGCTCCTCAAGGAGACCTATGCCGAGCATAAGAGCATCATCTTCAACGGCAACGGCTATGACGAAGCATGGGTCGAAGAGGCAGCAAGAAGAGGGCTCCCGAACTATCCCTCCACGGTGGATGCCGTTCCGCATTATACCGATGAGAAAAATATCCGCCTGTTTGAAAAATACAGCGTATACAGCCGCAGTGAGCTTGAATCGAGAACAGAGATACTGCTCGACAACTACAAAAAGGTGCTCAATATCGAAGCGCTCACTATGGTAGATATGTCGCGCAAGCAGATAATCCCCGCAGGGATCAGGTTTTCTGCCGAGCTTGCAAGGGCAGTGAACGAAAAGAAGAGCGCAGGCATCGACAGCGGGCTCGAATTCGACCTTGCGGGCAGGATATCGAACCTCACCAGGAGCATTTCCCTCGCCACGGACGAGATCGAAAAGAAGCTCGTCGAGGCGGGAGAGCTGACCGATGCCGAAAGCGCTGCAAGATATTACAGGAACAGTGTGTTTACCGCTATGCAGACGCTTCGCGCCTATGCGGATGAGCTCGAGACGCTCTGCCCGAAGGACGAATGGCCGATGCCTACATATTCCGATCTGCTTTTCAGGATATGATGTATATCATATGATATCGTGAAGTCAAAGCGCCGCAGTTATCTTACTGCGGCGCTTTTTTACAAAATATACTTATACATATAAAACAAAAATCAGAGACCGCATTGTGCATATATACAAAAAACATTTCATTCGCTTGCTATTTATTATATAATATGTTAAAATGAATGCGTGCTGTAAAAGAGGACAGTATATTATTTAATTATTATAGAAGAGAAAAGGAATGATCGCAATGGATAAGAATCAGTTTATGGCAAGGATACAGGAAAATCTGCTCACCGACAGCCGCACGGATATAAAGTCCGCCGCTCCTTATGAGCTCCATAACGCAGTTGCACGCGCTGTTATGAGCGATATCGCTGCGGAATGGAACGAGTCGGAAAAGCGCCATAACAGCAGGCGCAGAGCGTATTATCTCTCCGCCGAGTTCCTTATGGGACGCGCCGTATACAACAACCTTTACTGTGCGGGCGTGCTCGATCAGGCAAAGGAGATATTCTCCGAAAACGGTATAGATATCAACTGCATGGAGGAAACGGAGGACGCCGCTCTCGGAAACGGCGGTCTCGGAAGGCTCGCAGCCTGCTTCCTTGATTCTGCGGCAGCGCATGATATACCGCTCAACGGCTACGGCATAAGATATCGCTACGGTCTTTTCAGGCAGAGCATATCCAACGGCTTCCAGTGCGAATCGGCGGATAACTGGCTCGAACACGGCGATGCATGGAGCGTCCGTTCGGAAAAGGACGCCGTTACGGTCGAATTTGCCGATGGTGCGGTACGTGCAGTGCCTTATGATATGCCGATAATCGGCTATGACAGAAAGTCTGTGAACACTCTCCGTCTGTGGCAGGCGGAAAGCATGGGAGGCTTCGATTTCGGCAGATTTGACGATCAGAAGTATCTCGAAGCGTCCGAGGAGGATATACTCGCAGAGTCGATAAGCGATGTGCTCTATCCCAATGACAATACCGAACAGGGCAGACTGCTCCGTCTGAAGCAGCAGTATTTCTTCGTATCCGCTTCGATACAGGATATCGTCCGCCGCTATAAGAAGAGCTATGGGAGCGATTTCAGCAGCTTTGCCAAGATGTATGCGGTGCAGCTCAATGATACACATCCGACAGTAGCGATACCCGAGCTCGTGAGGATACTTATGTTCCGCGAGGGCATGAGCTTCAACGATGCTTTCGAGATCGCAAGGAAGACATTTGATTATACCAATCACACCGTAATGGGCGAGGCACTCGAAAAATGGGATGTCAAGCTGTTCAAGCGCCTTATCCCCACGATATACGAGATAATCACGCTCATTGACGCCAAGCGTGAAAAGGAATTTGCCGAAAAGGGCGTGGACAGTGCAAAGATCAGCTCTATGGCGATAATCGACGGGAACCTTATCCATATGGCGAGAATGGCGATCTACGGTTCGTCTCATATCAACGGCGTTGCGGCGCTCCATACCGATATACTGAAAAATGATGTGCTCAAGGACTGGTACGCTATATATCCCGAACGCTTCCAGAACAAGACCAACGGCATCACTCCGAGACGCTGGATAGGACTGTGCAATCCCGAGCTCTCATCGCTCATCACCGAGAAGATAGGCGACGGCTGGATCACAGACCTCGACAGGCTCTCCGAGCTGAAAAAATTCGTGGATGACCCGAGTGTGATAGACCGCTTCAACGAGATAAAGCGCATCAAGAAGCAGCAGCTCTGTGATTATATCAAGGAGCACGAGCATTTCGAGCTTTCTCCCGATTTCATATTCGATATACAGGTAAAGCGCCTGCACGAATACAAGAGACAGCTCCTCAATGCGTTCTCGATAATGGATCTGTACTTCAAGGTCAAGGAGCATAAGCTCCCGGATCTTCAGCCGACAGCGTTCATATTCGGTGCGAAGGCTGCTCCCGCATACCGCCGCGCAAAGGGTATAATCAAATATATCAACGAGGTCGCAAAGCTCGTGAACAACGACCCCGATGTGAACGGCAAGCTCAGAGTGATATTCGTGAGCAACTATAACGTGTCCTATGCCGAAAAGCTGATACCCGCCGCAGATATCTCCGAGCAGATATCCACAGCAGGACTTGAAGCATCTGGCACCGGAAATATGAAATTCATGCTCAACGGCGCTGTGACGCTCGGCACCTATGACGGCGCGAATGTCGAGATCGTCGAGGAGGCGGGCTGGGAGAACGAGTATATCTTCGGCGCAAGAGTCGAGGAGCTCGCAAAGATCAGACCGAATTACAGACCCAAGGAAAAGATATACTATACCAACGAGCGTGTAAAGCGCGTTGTCAATACCCTTGTTGACGGCACCTTCAACGACGGAGATACAGGTATGTTCGGAGAGCTGTTCAATTCGCTGATAAACGGCGCAAGCTGGCACAAGCCGGATAATTATTTCCTGCTTACCGATCTTGAAGGATATGTTGATACCAAGCTCAGGGCACTTTATGATTACAAGAACAGGAATATGTTCGGAAAGAAGTGCTGGATGAATATAGCGAACAGCGGAAAGTTCTCGTCGGACAGAACTGTAAAGCAGTATGCCGAGGAGCTCTGGGAGCTGTGATCCGATAGTATTATGCGGCGGAGAGCAATATGCTCTCCGCTTTTGCGTATCCGGAGGAAAATTGTATATATCATACAAATAATGATCGTCCGGAAGTCCTTTGAGTTGGAAATAATATACTTGAAATCCGCAAAGAAAAATGGTATAATAAATACGTGGACAGAGTGTCTGTCTTAAAACAGCCCGGATTGTATTGTATCCCGAAAGGGAATAATAACAAGGAGGAGTTTTTATGATGAAAAATGAAAAGATCAGTGTCAAGACCCTTGTTCTGCTCGGACTTATGACGGCGGTGCTGCTTATAATGGCATATACTCCGCTCGGATACCTCAAGGTCGGAGCGCTTTCGATAACCTTCAACATGATACCCGTGGCGATATCTGCGATCGCACTCGGTCCTGTCGGCGGAGCGGTCATCGGCGGCGTGTTCGGACTTACGAGCTTTCTTCAGGCAGTGCAGGGAACGAGCGGTCTCGGCTCGATGCTGTTTTCGATAAACCCCGTATTTTCGGCAGTGCTCTGCTTCGTGCCGAGGATACTTGACGGACTGCTCGTGGGATATATCTCGGATATGATAAAGAAGCGCGGCGGCAGTACGGG
>JAILFE010000114.1 GCA_024697725.1 Oscillospiraceae bacterium | reverse complement strand
AGACGGCGCCGTTATGGGTACGATACCGACAGCAGGCGGCATAGAAACAGGTATGGATGAAGCAGTCCCCGAAACCGCAGCGGATACGGAAGATATCATACTCCCGGATAAGACCGGCACTGCATCAGATGAAACAACAGTGCTTGCCGCCGGGATACTTACAGAGGAAGAATATCCGGAAGCTGTTCAGACAGAAGAGCATATAACTGAAGAAAGAAAAAGTGAAGTACAGCAGACTGTATCTGAGCCCGAGATCATCGAAGATGAGACACCCGAAGAAGAGCCTCAGTATGAGGATGTACAGTTGTACGAAGCCGCTCCCATAAATAATGTCACAGAACAGACCGAACAGGAAGATATTTCCGACGAAAAATATGCGATCGCAGAGCAGAAGCTATACGAAGAAGATATCATAGACGAGGACGACAGCAGCAATGACCTCTACGGCAGCTACGGCATACCTCAGTCTCCGCAGTACGAAGAAGAGGAATACGAGGAAGAATCGATAGAAAGCGATGCTTACGAGGACAGCGGCTTTGTTTATGCTCCCGGATCATCGGAAAGCGTTTCATACTGTTCGGCAGCCTATAATCTTTCGGCATCAAAGATAAGCGTACTTATCCCGTCCGACGAGATATATGTACCCGACAGCATAGATATGCTCGAACCCGGCACATTCAATACAGTTATCAGTTCAAATTATGATATGTATGATGCGGGGACAGATACAGTTTCCGCCAGAGCCACGGCTGATATAGCCGCAGATGATACCAGGTCGCAGTCGGGTATAGTCAATGCGTTCATCGACATAACGAGCGACAAGAACGCTGTATACGCTGACACCGAATACAGGCTCACCGATGCAAAATACACGATCACGATATATTCCGACAAGGACAACGAAGCAGGAACAAAACTTTTCGAAATAGAATACAACAGCGGCGGCATGGTGATAAACCGCTACGACAACGGCACAGTAACTTCCGAACGGTACACTATCTCCGATGATGATTACGATGCCGCCGAGGAAGCTGTCAGGGAATATCTCGGATAACATCAAAAGCGTCCTGATAATAAAGTGATGCAGAATTTTATAATAGTATAACGCTGAAGGAGTGAGGAAATGCCGTCTTCAAAAGGATATCTGGACTTTATTCTCGGACAGCTCTCACAGCTTGAGGATATTTCCTGCAAACAGATGATGGGCGAATATATACTATATTATAAAGGAAGAATATTCGGCGGGATCTATGACGACCGCTTTCTTGTGAAACCCGTAAATCCCGCAAAGGCACTCATGCCGGATGCATCATACGAACTGCCGTATGAAGGAGCAAAGGAAATGCTGCTCGTTGACAATACAGATGACAGAGAGTTCCTATCGGAACTCGTCACTGCGATGTACGACGAGCTTCCCGTGCCCAAAGCCAAAAAGAAGAAAGATAAGTAGTGCGTGTTCAATAACCGCCCGCAGGGCGGTTATTGACTTATTACTTCGGCAAATCACGCCTTCCGGAGGAAATGCCATGCATTTTGCTGATGCAAAAGGGATATTATCCACAAAGAACGGAATGAATATCTACCGCGGCTGCACACACGGATGCATATACTGCGACAGCCGCAGTGAATGCTATCGGTTCACGCATCCATTTAATGATATCGAAGTAAAACAGAATGCACCGCAGCTTCTGGAAGCGGCTCTGCGTTCAAAGAGAAAGAGATGTATGATAGGCACCGGCTCGATGTCCGACCCGTATATGCACTGCGAAGAAAAGCTCGGTCTTACCCGCCGATGTCTTGAAATAATACTGAAATACGGCTTCGGCGCGACAGTTCAGACAAAGTCCGACCGCATAATGCGCGATATCGGACTATTGAGTGAGATAAACAAGACCGCAAAATCTGTGGTGCAGATGACGCTCACGACCTATGAAGATGATCTTTGCAGCATCATAGAACCCAATGTATGCATGACTTCACGCCGTTTTGAGGTGCTGTGTGAAATGAAAAAGGCAGGCATCCCGACTATCGTATGGATGACACCGATACTGCCGTTTATAAATGACACGGAGGATAATATCAGAGGACTTCTCGATATGTGCATACAGGCAGACGTAAAGGGGATCATCTGCTTTGATATGGGTCTTACTCTGAGAGAGGGCAGCAGAGAATATTTCTACTCAGCACTTGACAGACATTTCCCTGGACTGAAAAACAAATACGCCGGGCTTTACGGAAATGCTTACGAGATACCGAGCCCCGATTCGGCAAGACTGATGCGTTTATTCACAGACACCTGCAAAAGAAACGGCATACTCTGTACACCGGATGAGTGCTTCAGATATCTTAATGAGTTCCCGGAGCAATATCAACAGATGAGTTTTTTTGATACAGATTGAAACGAAATATGAAAATAAGATGTGAGAATATAATATGATAATAAGAGATAACAGTTCAATTACTGTATATTCAGGCAAAGAGACTTTACGAATAGAAGCATGGGGAAACGGAATAAGAGTCCGTGCCGTGCCTATGGGAGATATTCCCGAAACAGAACGCGGGCTTCTGTCTTCAGACAATAATAATGAAGTTGTTGTCTGCGAGGATCATATCGAAAATGCAGGGCTGCGCTGCGAAATATCAAACGGACATCTGTGCTTTGTGAGAGTATCCGACGGAAAGGTGCTGCTCGAAGAAAGCACTTATCCCTGGGCACTTCACAGGACTGCGAGAGAGTATAAAACGATATCCGGGACAAATAATTTTGAAACGCATATATATTTCAAGGCTCAGGATGAGATACTGCACGGAATGGGACAGTACCGTGATGCATTATATGATCTCAAAGGATGCAAGGTAGAGCTTGCCCCGAGAAATTCACAGATATCCGTGCCGTTTCTGCTGTCATCCGCAGGATATGGCTTTCTCTGGAATGATCCTGCTGTCGGCTATGCATCTTTTGCAAATAATGAAACGGAGTGGTATGCAGCTTCAACAAGATGCGTGGACTACTGGGTAACAACAGGAGATACGCCCGCTGCTGTCATCGGTAATTACGCCGATGTTACGGGGCACGCTTCTCCCCTGCCGGAAAGCCTGTACGGTCTGTGGCAGTGCAAACTTCGCTACCGTACACAGGATGAGCTTCTTGAAGCGGCAAGGGAATATAAAAAGCGCGGGATAACTCCCGATGTTATGGTAATAGATTTCTTTCACTGGATATATCAGGGAGATTGGGACTTTGATCCCGAATACTGGTATGACCCGAAAGCTATGGTAGATGAACTTCACAGTATGGGAATAAGGGTCATGGTATCCGTATGGCCGACCGTAGACCCGAGGTCACGAAACTACAAGGAACTGAATGATAACGGGTTTCTGATACGAACCGAGCGCGGACTGAATGCCGAAATGGAGTTTTACGGCAAAATGTGCTTTATCGACAGCACAAATCCTGCGGCAAGGAAATTTGTCTACGGACTTCTCAAAAAGAATTACGGCAGGTACGGGATAGATATGTTCTGGCTCGACGAAGCGGAACCCGAATATTCTGTATATGACCATGACCATTACCGTCAGTATATAGGCTCTGTCCTTGAAACTGCAAATATGTATCCCCGCTGTCATGCACAGATGCTTTATGACGGGCAGAAAGAAGACAACATCCCCGATATCCTTAATCTTATCCGTTGTGCATGGGTAGGGAGCCAGCAGTACGGCGTTCTTGTATGGAGCGGTGATATAGAGAGCACGTTCCGTGAAATGAAGGTCCAGCTCAGAAACGGGCTGAATATGGGTATTGCCGGCATACCGTGGTGGATATCCGATACAGGCGGTTTCTATAACGGGGATATCAACGATCCCGAATTCAGGGAGCTTCTTGTGAGATGGTTCCAGTGGGCAGTATATATGCCTATACTCCGTATGCACGGCGACAGAATGCCCAATCTCGGCTCACTTGTGACAGATACCGACCACGGAGGCGGATTCTGTCCGACCGGGTCTCCCAATGAACTGTGGAGCTTCGGGGAAGATGTATATGAGATACTGCTGAAATACCTCAGGGTACGGGAGAATATGAAACAATATATCAAAGAGACTTCCGAAGAAACGGTCAGGACAGGTCTTCCTATGATGAGGGCAATGTTTATCGAATTTCCCGATGAAAATGAGTGCTATTCTCTTGACGATCAGTATATGTTCGGCAGCAGATATCTTGTTGCGCCCGTAACAGAATACAGAGCAAGTGAACGCAGGGTTTATCTTCCGGGAGGAAAGTGGAAGGATATTTCCACAGGAGAGACGATAGTATCCGACGGGAAATATATCACCGTTTCCGCACCGCTTGATAAAATACCTGTATTTGAAAGAGAATAAGGGGTATCGGATACATAAACATGAGTTTCAAAGGAAGTAATGTATAAAATATGTAAGGGGAAGAAATTATGGTTAAAATGAAAAGTCTGCTCAGAAAAACGCTAAAAGTGATAGGTATTATTCTGAGCGTTATTATCGTAATACTGCTGATATTGTTTATCATCTTCAACAAACAGGTGATGCTTGTCAAGGACTATTTTGACAAGGCGGCATTTATTGACAAAAATACAGCCTATACCACTGTGGATACAACGCTTACAATGGAGCAAAGACTCAGCGATTTTGACTATATGTACGATATAGTCTGCCTTCAGAATCCCAATAAGGAATATCTGGAAAAGCAGTTCGGACTTTCATATCAGGATATATATGACCGCTACAGGGAAAAAGTACTTGAAACGAAGGATGAATATGATTATTACAGCCTTCTTACCAGTTTCCTGAGTGTTCTGCCCGGCCAGCATAATGTAATGCTGCTGCCCGATTTTGACAAATACGTCGTACACGGTATGTACGCTCAGCTTGAAAGAATGTGGACACAGGATATAAAGGACCATGTAAGTTCATGGCACGATGCCTTTCGTGATAATGTTTATTCGTACGATCAGAGAGCGCTTTTGTTCAGATACATCAACGGGGAGTATTATGCCTTTACCATTTCATTATGTGAGAATATGACAGAATACAACGGCGCAAAGCTGCTGACCCTTAACGGAAAGAACGTTGATGAAAGGGTCTACGAGCTCTATGAAAGGTATGTTCCCACATATGACAGTGAAAACGATAAGTTTTTCCGCAAGATCCTGATATTCAATGAAAGTATTGGTGATAAATATACAGCAGAGCTTGAAATGCCCGATGGAAAGATAGTTAAAGTTGATCTGTATGACGACCCCGGATTTGATCTGGCGATATCCGATAAAAACAAGGTATACGGCGAAACAACAGAGGAAACAGATGATGATACAGCATCTGATGATAAGCCGACTTCATATTTTATCGCAGAGGACAAAGAGAGAAAGCTTGTCTATATCAGACACGACAGATGCTTATCTTCCGAGGCACAGAGACTTGTCGATGATATCAAAACTGCTGTTGATAATACCAATGCAGAATATATCATACTTGACATACGTGACAACAGCGGCGGCGATTCAGGTATGGTCAAAGATCGTCTGTCCCCGGCGCTCTTTATGGATGATATCTCATTCAAAGCTAATGTAAAGCTCCCGCTCAACGGACCTGCAGAGTATTTTGCGGATACTCCTATGAGCTGGTTGGGAAATTTCAAGAATTTCAAAAAGAAGGACGGATATATTACATATACCGAAGACCTGAGCGTTGACGGACGAGCCGAGAAAGAGTATAAGATATATGTCCTTGTGTCATCTGTGACTTTTTCGTCGGGAGATATTATGGCACAAATTGCCAAGAAATACAAAAACGCGACCGTTATAGGCTCAAATACCGGCGGAGAGGGTTACTGCGGCGCATTGTTCAACGACTGGCTCCCCGAAAGCAGATTTACGTTCGCTTATGCTCCCGGAGTTAATACTGACTATCCCGAAGATTCCGTATACGGTACAGAGCCTGATATCCATATGAGTATGCTTAAAGAATACTACGATAAACGTGATGAGCTTGAAGCCCAGGGCACTGAAGTATACACTTATGAAGGCAGACAGCTCTGGGATGGTATACTGATAAAAACCTTGGAGATCATTGATGCTCAATAAATAAAAGCGTAATACAGATACGCCCGAAAGCCGTGAAATAAAGGCTTTCGGGCGTATCTGCTGTATAGACTATCAGTATTTATTTCAGATCACTCCTGAGTAAAGAAATCATATACCATCTGATTGAATTTCTTGTTAAGGTAAGCAGCGTGACCCTCATCGGGAAATATATATATATCGCACCCGAGCTTATCAGCTATCTCTCTTGCCCCATCAGCGGTAGTTATCCTGTCAAGCTCTGCGCCAAGAACGAGCACGGGACATTTTATCTTATCAAGAATATCATAGCTGTCGAGCGTATAGATCGCTCTTGCGTGATCTGCAAAACGCTCTGTACTCATGAATTTTGTGAATTTCATCATGAATGGTATCAGCCCCTGATAAACCTTCATCTGCTTCTCGGTATACATCTTGTCATAGCTTTTTGTCAGAACACCCTGAAGATCATTGTTTTCTGCCATAGCTATCCACTCCCCTACCGCTTCGAGCATAACCGGATTCGTTTTTGATGCAGTCACTCCAAGCACCAGTCTTCTTACGAGCCCTGGGTGTTCCGCTGCAAGATACTGCCCTATCATACCGCCCTGAGATACGCCGAGAACATATGAGTCACAGATATTCAGCGAGTTCATCGCATCAGCAAGATCATCTGCCATGGAGCGCAGCGTACAATCGGGATCACGTCCTTTTCGTCTGTCGAAAACATAGACCGTGAAATCATTTGCGAATTTGTGATAAAAATATGCAAGATTGTCTGCCGTACCGTTCATATCAACGATATTAAGCCCCGGTATCATGAGCATCTGCTTATTTCCGCTGCCGAATTTTGCGTAATACATCTCAGCTCCCGACGGGAGCTTTATTGTTTTATTCTCGGCTTTAAACATATCATCACCATTTTCATTCAATTTATTTAATATGCCATATCTGTTATCACGACAACAGAATAAGCAGTGTGACCGTCAGACCTCCGCTTTTGTTTGAACATACAAGCTCGCCGTTCATTTTTGCCATAAGCACAGAAGCTATATACAGCCCCAGACCGCTGCCGTCAATACCTGAATCCTTCACGTCCTTGCCGCGGTAGAATTTGTTCATGATAAGATCAAGTTCGTCCGAAGGGACACCTTTGCCGTGGTCTGTAACAGACATTTTCAGATAATCTCCGCTTACCGAATAATCAACATCAATGGGAGTACCGGCATATTTGTACGAATTTCCGATGATGTTTCCGATCACCTGCTGTATACGCTTTGCATCGATATGCACCAGACATTCGGGTATCGTTCCTTCCCTCACAAGGGAACGTGTGTCCGCTGCCGTGACTATGTCGTGCAGAACTGCCGAGCTTTCATCTGTGCAGTTCACGGTCATTTCACCGAGATCATCAAGAGCAGCAGTCAGCAGGTCGCTTACAAGCAGCTCCATCTGCTGTGCCTTTTTCTGTATACCTTCCACCTTGCCGAGAACATATCCATCCTGTACCTTCAGATTCAGAACATCGCAGATAGTTTCGATACCCGTGATAGGCGTTTTCAGATCATGGCTCAGTTCGGCAATAAGCTCTTTTTCTTTCCGCTTCAGCTCCGTTTCCCGTGACTTTGATGCTTTCAGCTCCTCACGCATGATGTCAAAACTCTCGGTGAAAGCACCAAACAGATTGCTTTGCTCCATTTCAAGAGGACTGTCAAGATCGCCCATTGCAATCCTGCCCGCAAACTCTTTCATCCTGCGAAAAGGGAGCAGTATGTTCTTCCTGACATATATGTAAAAAAGCACCGCCGCTGTCATCATGACAAGCAGCAGGAGCACTGCTGAAACGGAAAGCCGGTCAAAAGCCTTGCTGTATTCCGCAAAAGAAGGATCGGGTATCGCCGCCGCTCCCAGAAATCTGTCACCGTCAGTGACCGCAAGGCACATATCGCCGTTGTTCCTTGAATCTGTAAGAGTTATATCCTCGCCGCAGGGATATATGCAGAAACCGTTCTTGTCGAACACAAGTATATCGGTATCGGGAAATCTTTCTCTGAGAATATCAAGATCATTCATATTTTCTCTGACAGTTTCGGCAATATCGTTTTGCAGGACAACATCAGGCGTATATTTCTGCCTGCCCGTTACAATAAATATCCCGATACAGCACGCGACAGTGACCGCAAGAAATACAAGCGTCTTTCCGTATTTCATGACGTTTCACCCATGATATACCCCACGCCCCAGACTGTCTTTATGATACTCGGTTCGTTCGGGTCAGATTCGAGCTTTTCACGCAGATGACGGATATGCACGGCTACCGTCCCTTCGCCCACATAACCGTCCTCCCACACATTCTGCAAAAACTCATCCTTTGTGATGACCTTTCCTCTGTGCTCCAGAAAATAGAACAGCATTTTGTATTCAAGAGCCTTTAATGTGATCTGTGCGCCGTTCCTGATGAGGCAGTGAGAACTCGTATCAAGCAACAGCCCGTCCGCTATCTGTATCCTTTTGCTGTCGGCTGAGGATGATGTTGTTTTTACGGTCGGCTGTATGTTTTCGTATCTGTTGAGTATCGCCCTGACCTTTGCAAGCAGAATGTTCATCTTGAACGGCTTTTTGATATAATCATCCCCGCCGATATTCAGCGCCATGAGCACATCATCGTCACTTGTACGGGCGCTGATGAAAAAGATCGGCATATTGTATTCGCTTCTTACCCTCCTGCACAGCTCAAATCCGGATTTTTCTCCGAGATTTATATCCAGAAGCAGCAGAGAAACGGTGTTCTCCGCAAGGAAGTCCACCGCACTCTCATAGCTTGTAACATAAGCCGTTTTTATATCGAACGCATTGAAATACTCTGCCGTATTCTCGGCAATTATCTCGTCATCGTCTATCATCAGGACTTTGTAATCCATCCAATCACTTCTTTCAGCCGATAGCCACCATTGCACTGCTTTCGCCTATGAATACGATCTTCCCGTTTTCGGGAAGCGACACCTCATTTCCATAGTCCTTCATATAGCTTGAATAAACGGTCTTATCGAATCTGTCATAGATATACACAGCAGCTTTTTCGGGGATATCGAGGATAATGGTCTTTCCGCCCATCTCACCTATATTATACCACTTTGCACGTCCGGTTTCAAGAGGTATTTCGCGAATATCCGCTGTAAGTACCGGGATAGCATCCTCGCTTATCAGAGTAATGCCTTTATCCTGTGTGCGCATATATTCCGTGCCGTTCTCGGTGAATATCTCAATATCGTCGGGATCTCTGCCCGCCTCGCCTGGAATGAGCACGAAACCCTCAGCTTTATACGTATCAGTAAAATGCACGCTCTTGTTAAGTCCCTGTATCTTCGCGCAGCCATCCACACCCTGCGGCAGTCTGATCCTGACGCTCGGCGACAGATTATAATAAGTATTTGAATATTTCGCACTGCTGATATAATACTTCTTTCCGTCACGCTGCTGCCATGCACTCTGTACATCGCTGCTGACAGCAAGCTCCCCTGTCCTTTGCAGATAATATCTGTAGTCAATATATCTGCCGAAGCTGTCATAATCGGTATTCAGATATTTACGGATATATGTATTTCCGTCCATTTCGGTGAAGGAAAGCTCCTCCCTGTCGGTATCCACGGTAAAATGCTCCGAATCGGGACTGTTCTCCATACGCACAAAAGAATCATCGTCTGTATACATATACCATACGGGTTTCGGATTGTCGGATGTGAGCTCAGTGACTGTCATATACCTATCCCCGGGGAATTCCACTCTGTATATGCCGTGAACATCCGAATACACATCTGCAAGAGAAAGATATTTTTCTGGTATGCTCTCTGTCACAGTGATATCGTCGGGCATATCGCTCCCCAACTCTGTTCCCGATTCATCAAGAGCCGCTTTCATAAGTGCCTCGGACATCATTATTACATCGATGCTGTCGCCGCCGCACATGGTAAAGCCAATGCTTATCTCCTCATCGGGTTCGACCATAAGTCCGGCGAACTGATTATCCAGCGCACCGCCCTTGAACAGCACCCTAGCATCGGTATCTATACCGCAGTTGCCGTAAAAATCCACGGTATCCCAGCCCAGTCCGAATCTCATTTCGTATGTGTCGGTTATCGAGGTCTTTGCCATCTCGTCCTTCGAGCTCTGCGAAAGCAGTGTTTCATCGCCGCTCCAGAACGTGCTGCCGAAACTGCAAAGCTCCCCCGACGTGCTCATTATCCCGCCCGAACCGAATGCCGAGCAGTGATCCGTGGCATATCTCACACCATCGATATACACCTGTGCGGTATCGTCTCTGCCGCACATAACGAGCGATGTTCCCGTGTTTTTCAGCCCGAGCGGCTCACAGATATGGTTCTGTACATAGTCGGTGAAGCTTTCGCCGCTTACGTGTTCGACTACTATTTCCAGAAGGGTCAGCCCGTCGTTATTATAATTTGCAACAGAGCCCGGGTCTGATTTCAGTCTTGAACGGCTGAGTGCATAAAGAAACTGATCGTGATAATCAGCTGTCGCTTCATCATAAAGCATCACATCGCCGTGCATGAAGCCCATAAGCCCGGAGGTGTGGTTCATCAGCATCCTGACGGTTATATCCTTATAGCGCTCGTCGGACATTGTAAATTCCGGAACGTAGTCCGTGACCGGTGCGTCCGGATCAAGCAGTCCCTGATCGTAAAGCTGCATCGCCGCAGTCACGCAGAACACTTTACTCACAGAGCCTATCCCGGAAACTGTCTCCGTATGAGTTTTCGGAGCGGAATTTTTATCGCCTTCTTCGGCGTTTATATCTGCTGCAAACGCAGCTGTACAGCCGATAACGCCAAGCGCCGCGGTAAATGCAAGTATTTTTTTTATCATGATCTCACTCTCCGTTTATTCCGTCATAAGCTCCGTTACGGATATCTTTTTGATCCTGCCCGCACCGATATACGCACAGCCGAAGCAGAACAGCGTCATTACAATACCTGATATTACAACCGTTGGGATATTAACATTGAATTCACCGAACAATACCTTCATAAGTTCCGTGAAGAGGAACACACTTGCAGCCGAGCCTAAGATGACCGCTGTGATTACTGCCGGCATGATACGCATAGCAAGCTGGAACATCAGCTCCTTTGAAGTGTAGCCCATTGAAAGCATTATGCCGAGCTCTCTGCGCTGCCGCCTTACTGTCTGCTCCATTAGTATAGATATTATAATGCATACCACAACTGCTGTGATCGCCGTAAATGCCAATGCAGAAATATGAAGTGTGCGGAAAAGCCCGCCCATCTGGGTAAGCAATACTTTATTGAGGTTCTGCTCGCTTTTGATAAGAAAGCTGCCGCTCGTTCCGCTTATGATCTTGTCGCCTAACCTGACCGTATATTCAAGATGTGTGACTCCGTGTGTCTTCATAAGCTCTGCGATCTGTTTTTCAGCCTCGGCGCGGATGCGCTCCTCGGCGGTATCGCCCGAAGTGCCGTCCTTTGCTGTGTCGGATATGCTCTTTCCGTATCTTTCAAGCAGAAGATCGTTGAAGGCTTCTCTGTCAGTATCATCTTCAAGGTATATATCTATCGCATGGCAATTTATTGCCGGGGCGATATTGTGCAGACCTTCGCGTGTGATATAAAAGCCCATCCCGTCCGCTGCAACCGCCGTCACCTTGCCTGTTATCAGGAAATTCTTTCTGACTCCGTTTTTCTCGACGGTGATGTTATCGCCGACTTTCAGTCCGTGCTTTGATGCAAATGTCATCGACACCGCCGCTTCGTTTGCGTGTTCGGGGAGTCTGCCCTCACTGGGAGAGATGTCCTCACATTCCCCGTAATCCTCATAAGCTACCGGCAGCAGAGTTGCTGTTCTTTCATAAGCATATAGATAATCCCAGCTGCTGATATCAAGCGAAAATGTGCCGACAAGCACCTTGCGCACACCGGGGAGCTGACGTATCTCCTCGGCAAGAGCATCTGTGTCTGCATAATCGACGGTTGTGATATTATAGTCCGAAAACTCAAAGCCTGCCATTTTACGGGCTATACTAAGATCGGAACCAAATGATTCTACCATAATAATGCCTGCTGCCGCCGCGATAGAGGTTACAAGTATGCAGACAGTAATGCCGATATTGTGCCTGATGTTCTGAAGGAAGCCTTTCATCGCAAGGCGTACATGGATATTTTTCCCTGTATTTTTAAGGGGAAGAACATTCTTTCCGAAATGATGTGCCGCAATGCCTTTCCTGAACGCCGTGACGGGGGGATATCTCTTTACCGCGCCTGCCCCGATGAAAGCTACCATAAAGACAAGAAGCAATATCGCAAGCGCAGTGAGGACGACCGGAAGAACAGCAGCCGCAGTATCAGCCCTGTATCCGGAAAGGTTTTCTCCCGTGCTGTGTAGAATATTGAGCAGCAGAGGAGTAAACGCCGTGCCTGCAGCTATTCCCGCAAGAGAGATGATCATATATTCCGCCGTATATGCAAGAGAGATATCCTTTGAGGTATAGCCAAGCGCTTCAAGTACACCGATCGACTGTATCTGCTCTTCAATGTCATTTTTGATACGGAAACGTATCATGATCGCAGCAGCGATGAGAACTATCACCGCCATTACAAGCATGATATAGGTGACAACGCTTACAAAACGCATACTGTTTGTTTCTAGTGTTGAATAATAAAACGGAAGCATCTGCATACCTGCGTCCTTGCCGGTATACTCCTCTATTCTGTTCTTAAAGTCAAGATAGATGTTTTCACTTTCGTTTGTATCCACACAATCGAACATCACAAGTTTCCAATGTCCTAAAACGCTCATCATGGTGACATAATCTTCTTCGGATACGATGATCTGAAAGCCGTTATTGCTTTCCGGCATGAACATCGAGCCGTAGAATCCCGCAACAGTAAAAGGATAGACTTTGGTGCCGCATATGATCCCGAAGCTGTCGCCCTCCCTGAAGCCCATAGCTGTATTAGCGTTGTAGGGCAGATATACGGGGTGTTCAATTGCAGCGATCTCAGTTTGCGAAAGACTTGTAGCAATATCGGAATGCTCTATCCGATGTTCCATCTCACGTGTGACTGCGCTCATATACAAAGCATTGTCTTTTCCGTCCTTATCGAGATACTTTGTTCCCGTGCTGTATAGGAAGTCCATATATTCAGCATCGGTCACACGGCCGTCCTCTCTGAGTATATCCATAAATCCGTCATTGAAATAATCGCTGTTGATGAATACTGCGTTTTTATGCACCGCATATTTATCCGCAAATGTCGGAAATATATCCTTAAGGTCATACTGACCTGCCAGTGCGGTCGCAGCTATTGCCATACACAGCGTTATCAGCAGACCCAGCAGTGCGGACTGTGTTTTATGCTTTCTGATATTTGCAAGGGATATCCTTAGTATTTTCTGCATATTACCACCCCATATCATCGAGGAATCTCTGCAAGCCCTCTTGTCTGCTCTTTATATCGTCAGTTCCGTAGGCAGGCATCTGGTGCTCGCCGATGACCGCGCCGTCGCGCAGATATATCACTCTGTTTCCTCTGAGAGCTGTCTTGATATCGTGTGTTACCATGACGATGCTCTGTCCGTTTTTGTTCAGCTCAGTAAATATATCTAGAACATCACGGCTGGAAGCCGAGTTGAGCGCACCCGTAGGTTCGTCGGCAAAGAGTATCTTCGGGTCGTTTATTATTGCTCTGACTATACCCACTCTCTGACACTCGCCGCCCGAAAGCTGATTGGGGTATTTATCCCAGAGATTTTCTCCGATACCGACTTTTTTAAGAAGCTCCCCTACCTTCTCAACAAGTGCGGGAGAGTTTTTCTGTATCACAAGTGCGCCTGTCATGATATTGTCGAACACGGTCATATTTTCGAGAAGATATATGCTCTGAAAGACAAATCCGCAGTTTTCGCGCCTGAACACAGCAAGCCGGTCGTTGGAATACTTCGATATATCCTTATCTCCGAAATAAACGCTGCCGAGCGTAGGAGTATCCATTCCCGAAAGCGCATACAGCAGAGTGGATTTCCCAGAGCCAGATGCCCCCATTATAACAGTGAAGTCCTTTTCTCTTATCTCCATATCAAGATTCTTTATGATATGCTGCTGCAGACCTCCGTTCGAGAACGATTTGCACAGCTTTTCGGTGCGAAGAATTGCTTCCATTCCGATACCTCCGTTATTTTCCCGTTGTTTTTTCTTCCATGCTCATATTATACAGCACTTTTCGGAAAAAGTCTTTATCTGTTTACTATTTGTTTCTTATCTGTTTATTAAACGAACTATCCGGCAATGAAAGATATTACAACGAAACGGATCAGTCTGTGTATCAGTATTCAAAAAAACAGCCTCCGGAAATTCCAAAGGCTGTTTTCGATCATACAGTTCTCATTTTTTCAATGGTTAATACTACGTCTTCATTACTCTTCTGTCATAAACAGCAGTCCGAAGGTGCCGGGACCGCAATTGACCGCAATAGCCGGTGATGCCTGATGAAAATAGATCTTTTCAAAGCTCATCTTCTTGCCTATCTCCTCAGTGATTATTTCTTTCTCTTTGTTATTAAGACCAACGTACGTAACAAACAGCATACGGGTGTCTATCTTGTTGATAGTATTAAGGCACGAGGAAATGTATTTTCTCCATAAGTCATCCCTTGTTCCGAAATAGAAACCTCCAAGCGAAAGCTTGCCTTTCTTCATGGCAAGTACGGGATGTATCATTAATGCATCAACGATATACGCCATCCTCTTGCCGATCTGCCCTGCCATTGCCAGATAGTCCAGAGAATCGACCACAAAACTGGTATGCACTCTTTTTCTGAGGGCAAGTACTTTTTCCACGATCTCTGCAGCATCGCATCCCGATTCTGCAAGCTTGGCAGCCTCTATAGCCAGTAGTCCCTGACCGCTTGACAAGTGGCCGGAATCTATTACGAATACATTGTCAAAGGACTTGCCTGCTTCTGCTGCCGCATGATATCCCGAATTCTCCATAATGGAAGAAATTGAAATATGTACCACATTGTTGGCGTGCTCAAGCTGTTTTGCAAAAAACGACTCATGACAAGCAACATTGGGAGCCATTGTCCCGACATATTTCTTTCCGTCTTCCATGTATGAAAGAAGTCCCGAAGGCTCTACTTCTATACCATCCTGGAAAATGCCCTCTTCCGTTGTGACCAGATGAGGAATGACCTTGATATGATATCTTTCCGCAAGCTCCTCCGGAATATCAGCGACGGATTCCGTAGTAATAACAACTTCCGCCTTATCCTGGTGATCCTTGATCCAGAGAGTACTCTCTTCAACGATCTCTCCACCGGTAGTCGTTACCGTAACAAGTTCATGCGGAAGAAGACGCCGAAGCTCATTTTCAAGCGATTCGCCGCTTATCGGCTTGACAAGATAGCCATCGAACCCTTCTTTTACGTAGAGTGCCTTTATATCGCCGCCTGCGTTTGCAGTCAGAGCCACGATCTTGGATTCTTTACACAATCCGCCCTTCTGATCGCGTATCATATGCAGGCATTCGATACCGTCGATATCCGGCATAAGGTGATCCATGAATATTACATGGAACTGTGTCTCGACCGTCTTTTCCAGAGCAGCCTTTGCACTGGTGACAGTAACAACTTTGACCTTGGTGCCTCGAAGAAGCTTCTCAACGACCATGAGGTTAGTTTCAGTATCGTCAACTACCAGAACATTTGCCTCGGGCGCCTCAAAGCTCTGATGATAGCTTTCCATACGCAGAATATTGTTGCGCTTGGAAAGGTCAATTACACCTATAGTACTTCCTGATACGATCTTCTGGGGTATCTCTATTATAAATGTGGAACCCTTGGTATATACGGAGTTGACCGTGATCTTTCCGCCCATGATATCAACCAGCTGCTTGACGATCGACAGCCCCAGACCCGTTCCCTCAATGTATCTGTTTTCAGTTTCGTCCACACGCTTAAACGCTGTAAAGAGATACGGGATACTCTCCTTTTTGATACCCATACCAGTATCAGAAACGGAATATATGACCGTGACGTTGTTGCTTTCCTCTTTTCTGCACTGGATATTTAATGTGACAGAACCTTCTTTGGTATACTTGATAGCATTATTCAACACATTTATAAGTATCTGTTTTACACGGACTTCATCACCAAAGAGTTCTCCCGGAAGGTCGGGCGCCACATCGATCTTGAACTCAAGACCTTTATCTTTGGCACGTATCCACAGCATTCCTACGATCTCGGAAAGCATATCTCCGGTTTTGTATGATACCGGTGTCAGCTCCATCTGGCCGGAATCCAGCTTGGACATATCGAGTATATCATTTATCAGATGAAGGAGCATATTGCCGGCAGATCGGATATTTGCTGCATCCTCGTTGATCTCATCCGAAACATTTTCACGCAGTATCATCTCGTTAAGACCGATAATGGTGTTTATTGGTGTACGTATCTCATGGCTCATGGAGGAGAAGAAACGATTCTGCGCGGCGTTAAGTTTTTCGATCTCTTTTTTCTGCCTGTCAGACTCTAAGATCCTTTCGTATAAACTGTATTTTACATACATAATGATGATACTCATTATTACCCATATAACGATGAATATTGAGTAATACTTTACCGCGCCATACTTTGTTGAGTCCTGCAAAGCCAGTATTATATAGTAATACAGCACAGTTCCGTTAGAAAAAAGGAATACCGTCAGAAATGCTGATATGGGCATATATAACAGGATAGGCATTATACACGACATAACAATGATAAGAGTCGTGTCCATAACTCCCGACCTTATGGAATCAAGTATCGTAACAACAATTGATAGTCCCAGTATGGCAAATGTACACAGTACATTTGCATACTTCAAGAGCTTAAATCGTCTGTTATAATCCTTCATGACATAGAAGCACGCCACAGAAAAAAGTGCAAGCGCTATGCCTGAGAACCCGTAAGCAAGCCTGGACAATACAACATGTTCTCCGTAGGAATCCGCAAATACGAAGGTGTAGACCATATGGAAGACCTCATATAATGTGAGGGCTAGAAAAAACCAGAAATCGACCTTCACAGCTGTTTGATATACATATTTTTCTGTTTCGGGATTTCGTTCAAAATATTTTCTCATGGCTTAATCCTCCTTCGGCAAAAACTCTAAAACATCGTCATTGCCGCCCTTAGCGTCTGCACCGGTCTTATCGGGAGCAAATTCCATTACTTCGCCAGCCGGAAAGAAATCCATGACCTCTGATCCCTCATTGCCTTCGACCGCTCCTGCCTCCGCAGATCCTTTATAGACCGAGGCAATTCCCTCTGTCAGCCGTTTGTATTCGATCATTGCCGCCTCATGATGTGTCCGGATAAACCCTTCATCCTCAGCTTTAGCCGCACTTTCCAGAGCCTTAGCCATTTCGCTCAGCTTTCCGGCACCTATCATCTTGGATGTGCTCTTTAATGCATGAACGATTATTGCATAGTTGGAGAAATCCTTCTTACTCCAGAACTTTTCTGCATCATTCTGTTTCTCAAGGCCGCTTTCCGCGTACTGCAATATGATCTCCTTGTAGAAATCCTCATCTCTCTGGCAATAATCCAGACCTGTCTTGGTATCTATGCCTAAAGTCTCCAATTGTTCCAAAGCTGAAAGCGGCTTGTCTGCCTCAGGCGAAGCCGCGGGCACAGTTTCCGGAGCAGGCTCTTCAGGGGCTGGTTCCGGTTCTGGTGCAGTGCTGCCCTGTAGCTCTTCTTCAGATTCAAACACTTCGGTGCATAGCTCCTTGGGCAGAACTCTGCGAAGTACACGTTCCAGTTCCGAAAGTTCGATAGGCTTACTGATAAAGCCGTCAAAGCCCTCTTTCAGGAACATTTTCTTTGCCGTACTTACTGCATTTGCGGTCAGTGCTACTATAGGCATATCTTTATGCCGCCTTGTGAGGACTGTTCTTATACGCTTCATTGCCTCGATACCGTCCATTTCCGGCATCATATGATCCATGAAAACAATATCGTAATTATTTTTCTCACACATAGCAATTGATTCTGCTCCGGAATTTGCCGTGAATACTACCATGCCGTAACGCTTGAAAATACCCTTCGCGACTGTATGGTTCATAGGCTCGTCATCTACTACCAAAGCTCTTACGCCGTTGCACATGAACTTACCCACTCTGTCCTCTGCCACGGAGGGATCCTGATTGAGCAGCGTAGCCACAGGAAAGCAATAAAAAGGCTTTGGCAGTATCTTTGTTTTCGACCCGGGCACGCTTCTGAAATTAGGATTGGCAATAATAGCCACGACCATAGTCTTCGTAAGGCCTTCTATAAGCTCGGTATTCTTTGTATACTCTTCTTCACCCACAAACAGATGAGTAAGTTTCATGCTATCGGTCAATTCACGCAGTTTATCCGAAGTCTCGACCCAGCGCATAACAACACCGAGCCCCTGAACGATATGTTTAACCATAACGTTGTAAAACTCTCGCACCTGAAGGTTGGAAAATTTGTCAAACTGCAGAAATGCTCCGATACTTATATTATCCTTTGTACTAAGGGACATACACTTGGTCGGATCTATAACATTCTGAGGTATAGAAACTTTGACCTTGGTTCCCTTGGCAGGTTCGGAGTTTATGATCATGAAACCGCCCAGAGCCTTGACAAATCCCAGGACAATGGGCATACCAAGTCCGAGACCGCTGGTAGACCTGGTCCTTCCCGAATTCCCCTGATAGAAATGCTCGTATATGTGCTCGCGTTCTTCCTGGTTCATACCTATACCCGTATCTTCAACTTCAATACAGAGATTAATGCCGTATTTCTGGGTGATCGGGTATATATGAACATACACGCCGCCATTTTTTGTGTATTTCAATCCATTGGATATGAGGTGCCACATGATCTTTTTCAGTTTGGTAACATCGGTGACCATCATAGCGGGGCAAGCCGCATCCACATCTACAATAAGCTCAAGATGTGCCGGTTTGACATAAGCCATCTCCGTTACAACATCATTTACGACATAAGAAAGCATATACTGTTCTAAATTAACATCCAGCTTCTTCATATCTATCTCAGAATAATCAAGGATGTCACTGATCTGCTCGGCAATACGCTTACCGGCATCCTTAACTGAAGACATATCCTTACGGATCTCAGGATTGTCTTCCTTTTTTATACAAACATCAGAAAGGCCTATGACAGCATTGATAGGTGTCCTGATCTCATGTGATACATTTGCAAGAAAATCATTCAGACGTGTAGTAGCGCCATGCAGATTCTCGATCTCATCTTTGGACTGATTAAGTATCTCCGTCCATTTTCTTATGACGATCCTGGAGATCCAACCAGCCACGAAAATTAGAAAAGCGTGGAGCAATATTCTTGATATTGTAAGACCGTCAAATTCATACTTCTGATCCCACATGATCACCAGATCATAGGCAAGAATAAGATAATATGTAACCTGCCACATATTTATGAGCGCTTTTATGCCGGTCATAGTGGACATTATGATACATACGGAAAAAACTCCGATAAGGTCGAATGTACTGGTAAGATGGATGCCATAGAAAACTGACATTATCATCATAAGAATAGAATATATCCAAAGCCGCTGATAAGACGTCAGTATATTCCGCAGATGCATGAACCAACATCCCAGAACTGCGGTTCCTAAAATAAAAACCATCCAGGTTTCCCATCCCATAAGGAAAGATTCCGCGGTAAGCAATACCGAGAACAATGACAGAGATATGAGAATCATCATATGGGATGTTTTAAATATTGAATTTTCTCCTATGTTTTTTTTCATCATTCGTGCCTCCTCACAAACGAACGGCCTGAGTACTGTATCTTATTACTCTGCAATCATGCATTATTCGTACACATTACAGTAGTATTGATAATTATCAGAAAAGCTGAAACCACCATTTCAGCATTATACTTGAATAAAATCCTTATTATTATATCACAGATAAGCCGCGAGTGTCAAGTTTTTCACGATAAAAAACACCGCTGTCAAGAACAAAATCTTACAGCGGGAACAATATATTCTGTATTACGGGCTTGACCGGGTTCGTCTCTTGTGAAAATTTAATACCGGACACCTCGTATCATTTTAATACTTTTCGCATTATAACCTGTCCATTTTCTCTTGCTGCTTCTGTAAATCCTGCTTTTTGATAAAGCTGTACAGAACCCTTGTAGTCAAATTCATTCCGCTTGTCAGAAAGGTCAGCATATCCTTCTACAGCCGCATATCCCTCTGATCTAGCATCATCACAAACTCTGTCAATAATTGCAGACGCTATCCCCTTTCCACGGTATCCGGGGGCGATTTCAAAACATACAATAGAAATTGTTTTTCCGCAAGTGTTCTTCCTTGCAAACTCAGGAACAAACCCGATATAGTTTTCCATATCCGAAGCATTGCACCAGCCGACAGACATTTCTCCGTCATATACAAGATATCCCTGGATCTTGTTCTGATCCAGCATTTCCACGGCATATCTGCGTACAGTTTCTTTTACACCATATATCCTGAACTCACTGACCATCTGTCGTATCTCTTCTTCACTCTGATTAGGGGATGTACAATAACACGGACCGTTCGGATTGTCATCCGTGAATGCACGATTATCGAAAAAGTCAAGATAATCAGGAATCAGTTGGGAGCTCAGACGCTTTATAATAATTGATCTCATCAGTAATCCCTTTCAGAAGTTATATAATTGCTGTATTCTTAGACGGTTTGATTAAAAGTCACCAAATCCTGATGTCGGATCATGTAAATTTATTATCAGAAATCCTTATTTTCCATGCTTTTCAAGCAGATCATAAATGCCGTCCTCAGAAAGGACACCTCGTTTAAGATCTTTCGGCAAGAGTTCTGCTTCATCGGAGGCAAGATCACGTTTCCATGCCGGACTGCCATAATAGCCTGACAAAGCTCTGAGCAGTTCCTCAGAGCCATTCTCTGCCATCTGCATGATATTCTCATAGCGACTGATACGCTCTGTCTGTGCTTGTATGGATTCCGGTGTGTCCGGCAGTATCTTCCTGAAAGCAAACATATCGGACATATCTACGTCTTTATCGTCAGGATCGCGGAAATGCTCGTTATAGTATGCTACGATATGAAATCCGCAGCGATTGACATAAAAATGGATATTGCGCTTCTCGAAATACGGCGTGACTGTTTCCCATACCGTGATCTCCGGGTGCATTTCTTCTATCGCACACCACGCCGCATAACCAATCCCCCTGTTGTGTGCATCAGGCGATACGAACAGAAGCTCCAGCTCTCCGTGGTCATACTCAGTTCTGATCACAATACCGCCGACAGGCTTTTCGTCCTTCATAATACGATATGCCGTGCCTTCGTCTATTGCACGGGCAATGGTGTCGTGAGAAATGATCTCTCCGTCTTCCTCAAAATGGTCATCACGCTGACCGAATTCTTCCAGAGCACCGTAATTGAACGCTTCCTGATTGTCCCTGATGAATTGCTCCCTGTCGGACGAACAAAGCGGAACAAGACTGACTTGTGTATTTTTGCAGCCTGTTTCTGAATATATCTCTTTAGCTTTTCCAATAATATCGTCATATGAAACGGCTCTGATTACAGTGAAATTCTTTTCGATCTCGGCTGTCCACAGGTCTATCTCGCCCTCTATGTCGGATACTTCGGGCAGGATAAATCCCCATATCTTGCAGTCTGTTTTCTTTAGTTCGGGCAGGAAATACCGAAAGCCCCATTCCACATCTTCCGGAACATCTTCAAAGCCGCTGCGGGCATCTACAATAAACAGACTGCCATTATGCTCCCGGAGCATTTCAAGCGAAGCAGTTACGGGAGCTCTATAATCATCAAAGTGTGCCTCTTTCTTCCAGATATGAAAAACGGCATTGTCCTTTTCGATATAATCTGTTTTGGCAAATTCACTATCAAACATAATGATTTCCTTTCATAATTCTAATGCGTACCCGGTGCATATTCCTACCACCGCAGACAACAGAATAATCTTGATAGGGTGTACCTTTTTGAACGCAAGTACAGCAGTAACGGCGAATAATCCGAGAAATACCCAAAAGTTCGCTGAAGAAAAAGCTGATAAGCTGATACCCGACGGAAAGAATACCGTCCTTGCAACAGATATAAAGGCTGCTCCGATCATTCCGACAACGGCAGGTTTCAAGCCGGACATGATACCGCTCACCGCTTTGCTTTTCTTATACTTCTCAAAACACTTTGCGATGATAAGAATAATGATAAATGACGGCAGAACTATACCAAGCGTTGCAATAATTGCTCCGAGAACACCTCCGGTCCTCATTCCGACGAATGTAGCCATATTGACGGCAAGCGGCCCAGGTGTGCTTTCGCTCAGAGCGACGAAATCCACAAGTTCTTCCTGCGTAAGCCAGCCGTGGCGTTCCGCTTCCGCCTGTATCATTGCGATCATCGCATAACCGCCACCGAATGTGAATGCTCCGATTTTCAGAAAGGCAAGAAACAGTTCAATCATTGCTCTGCTCCTTTCTGTTCAGTAGCGACCACAGCAGCCCGAACAAGCCACAACCGATTATCACAAATACGGCATCTATTTTCAGAAAAGCAGTCAGAACAAGAGAAAGTCCCATTATCACGTAAGAAAATGGTTTCTTTTTCTTCTTCACCTGATTAAACATCATCCACAGGGCTTTCAGTATCAGGGCAAGAACTGCGGCTCTGATACCCATAAAAGCGTATCTGACAGCTTTGATGCTCTGAAACTGCGTCAATATCAGGGAAATGATTGAAATTATAAGAAAGGACGGCAGGACAACTCCGAGCGTAGCCATACACGCTCCGATAAATCCCGATGT
>JAILFE010000097.1 GCA_024697725.1 Oscillospiraceae bacterium | reverse complement strand
GGCGTCCTCTCCCGCCGCAACAGCGCGGAAATCAACGCCGCTTATCCTGACAGTCTTCATTATCCTTACGATGTTTTTCTTATACATCCCCCAGAGCAGCGAAACGAGTTCCAGCTTGTCGTTCAGTTTATCGAAAAAGCTTTTTTTCGGTTCGTCGGATCCTTCGTCCTTGTCTTTATCCTTGTCTTTGTCTTTATCTTTTTTCTTGTCTTTCTTCTTATCTTTTTTCTTGTCCTTATCCTTATCGCTGTCTGTGATCTCCGAGATATCATCGGGCTCGTCCGGAACGATATCCTCCGGCTTTTCATCATCGGCGGGAACGGATATTTCCGAACCGGGCTCGGGAGCAGGCTCGGAAGCAGGCTCGGGCTTTGCAGTCTCGGATTTCGGAGCCGGCTTTTTGCGCCGTTTTTTCTTCTTCCGGGACTTTCCCGTCTTCTTTTTCTTCATCATCTCGATGATATCGAGCTTGAAGAAAAGATATTTTATCTTAACTCCCGGCTTGCCGTCGAAGTAACTCAGTTCCGCATATACAGGAAAATGCAGCAGCACCGCGATAAAGAGGATAATCCCGAGTATTATCAGCAGCACTTTCATCCGCTGTCCTCATCCTCTCCGCATTCATCATCATCAAGGAGCATTTCGGAAAAGTCGGTCTTTTCCACATTAGGGATGCTCGGAAGATCATCAAGGCTCTCCAGATGAAAGCACCGCAGAAACACGGGCGTGGTCTTATACGCCACAGGTCTGCCCGGCACATCGAGCCTGCCGGCTTCCGCGAGAAGATCCTTTTCAACTAGAGAATTGACCAGTCCGGAGCTTTCTATACCTCTTACGTGCTCAACGAAAGCCTTGGTAACGGGCTGATTATAGGCTATTATCGTCAGCACCTCCATCGCCGCCTGTGAGAGCGGGACGGTCTTTCTGTTATCCGCAGCCGCGCGGACATTATCTATATAATCCTCTCTTACTGTGAGCTGAAAGGCATCTCCGAGACGCATAACCGTCATCGAGCTGCCGGTCTCGTCATAGCGGGCGTTCAGACGTGCTATAACGTCATCTGTATCCTTCTCGTCTATCCCTGCCGAAGATGCCAGCCTCGCCCTTTCGACTGGATCGCCGCAGGCAAAAAGTACGGCCTCTGCCGCAGATTCAGCTGACATTTTTCTCTCCGCTGTCTTGCCGGTCATCGTCCGTACTCTCCTTTCCGTCGTCATCGAAATCAGAATGTATATTTTCCGAGATGCTGTCCGCACGGTATTCGCTGTTGAAAGCTATCTCTGTATTATCATCGTTTAAGACTATCCTGCCCGATCTCGTGAGCTCGAGCACCGCAAGGAACGTAGCCACGCGCTCCGATCTGCCGGATGCTCCGTCATATATGTCCGAAAGCGAACAGGTCCCGTATTCGTACAGATTTTTCAGTATATATACTATCCGCGCCGTCACGGGGACGAATTTTTTCGATACCAGCGCCGAAAACGCCGCCGCTGTCACAGGCTCCTCCTTCGGCTTTTTTGCGCCGATAGCAAGATATGCCTTCCTGAGTTCCTCGGGGTCGTGAAAGAGCGCATAGGACGTATCGAAGCTCACCTTCATAGGCGGCTTTACGGTCACCGCACCGCCGTTGTACATCTGTTTGAGAAGCTGTGCGGTCTGCTTGCAGAGGGAATACTCTATGAGTCTGCCCTCGAGTTCCTTTTTAAGAGTTTCCGATTCCTCGTGCCGCGGGAGCAGGCTCACGGTCTTCAGATATATGAGCTGCGCCGCCGTTTCGAGGAATTCTCCCGATATCTCCATATCAGCCTGTGCCATTTCCCCGAGATATTCGAGATACTGATCGACGAGCACGGTTATGCTTATGTCATTTATATTCAGCTTATGCTTTCGTATGAGGTGCAGAAGGAGATCGAGCGGCCCCTCGAACACTTCGAGCCTGAATGAGAGCTGTTCCATTTATTACCTTGATCCCTTATTTCACAATTTCCACATTATATAAGTATTATTATTATCCGTATATCATTCCGGTGATGATATCCACCCAGTCCGTAAGAAAGATCATCACATTCATAGCCCCTGTCCTGAGCGCGGTGAGCGGCTTGTCGAGCAGTCCCGTATACAGCAGCAGAAGAAGCGCGACAAACACATATCTTTCGTACTTCATCACCTTGAAATATATCTCCTCGGGCATGACGAGATTGAATATCCTCGAGCCGTCCAGAGGCGGTATCGGCAGGAGATTGAACACTGCCAGTCCGATATTCAGATAGGTGATGAGCCAGAATATATCGAGCACGGTATCGATGCTCAGATCCTTATAGTATGCTATAGCATACAGCACACGGAACACTGCCATAGCGACGAATGCCATTATCAGATTGGAAAGCGGCCCCGCGATCGCCGTAAAAGCCATGCCGTTCTTGGGATTCTTGAATTTTCTCGCATCAACAGGCACAGGCTCCGCCCAGCCGAAGCCGACAAAAAGCATCATCAGCGTTCCCATTAGCGAAAGATGTTTAAACGGATTGAGCGTTATCCTCCCCGCTTTTCTTGCGGTATCGTCGCCGAGCTTTTCGGCTGTCCACGCATGAGCGCACTCATGTACCGGAAACGCCGTAAAAAGCACTATCGCATGGACCAATATACTAAACAGTCTTGAATTAATTTCTATGATGATCTGCCTCCGTCTCTGAACATATACCGACACACAGTTTATTATACTATATATTTTCCACAAATTCAATAGTAAAATCAACGTATTTACAATAGGATAGATAAAAAAATGTGAATATTTTCAACATTTTTGAAAAAACCCCTTGCATTTTGCTTTGATATATGTTATGATTTAAACGTTACGTTTTGAGAAGGAGGTGTACACCATGGCAAAATGCGAGATTTGCGGAAAAGGTGTTACTTTCGGTATCAGGGTTTCACATTCACATCACCGCTCCAACAGAGCATGGAAACCCAATGTTAAGCGTGTTAAGGCTATTGTTGACGGAAGCCCTAAGCATATTCATGTATGCTCGAGGTGTCTTCGTTCCGGCAAGGTAACAAGAGCTCAGTGATTAACAGCATAAAACCGAATTGTACGTACAGTAAAAAGGGCATCAGATAAGCTGATGCCCTTTTTACTTTGTGTCTGCGAATCCGATTACAGTTTCAGATCCTGCGAAGTCCTTCTTGCGTCCTCGGCGTCGGTGACGTGTGCAAGGCGCACGCTGCCGTCACTGTCGGTAGTGTTGTCGGTCACTGCGTTCCCGGCATAGATGCTGCCGTCCTCGAACGGCTTTTTGCGTTCGCTGTCATGCTTCTTCTTGCTCATATATTTCGTCCTTTCAGAGATATTTTTTCAGACTGTCGAGATAATGCTCTTCTCTTTCGAGCATATCCCTTGCCTGACAGACTGCCGATGATGATGCTCTCTTTGCTTTTTTCAGCGCTCTTCTGAGTTTTCGTATGCCTTTTGATGCTCCGTGCATCATGATTCTTGCGATATGCTTTTCACGCGGATCGCGCATCAAACCGAGCGTTATCACCATCCTGCCGAACATACGCGGCAGGAACGGCATCGCGCCGAGCGTGCGGCGGGAGCTTTTCAGCGCCGATCTGAGCCTTCTGCTCTCCTCCGAGCAGCTTTTCAGCCTTTCAGAGAGCTCGTTTCTCAGCCTTCCGCTCTTCATCCTCGCAAGAACGCACCTTATCACATCACAGCCCGATGATGCAATATCATACATCATATTCTGCAAAGCCTGTTCGTTCATAGCCATTGTCCTCATAATAAAATAATACCGCAGCGCATATCATCGGCGCTGCGGTATTATTATATCCCGTTATCGGCAGATTATCCGACGTTCTGTTCCGTTTTCCGCGAAAAAGTTCTCAGCCGATTCCTTATCGCCCGAAAAAGCGCCGTAAAGCGTCATATCTCCCGTGCGAGAGGTGATATCCTCCTGCGAAATGTCGCTGTCGTCATATACTATAACGGCGCTTTTACATTTCAGCTCATCGGGGTGGATGACCTCTGCCTTTCTCGATACAAGGTCATCGGCAGATACTTCTATCATCATCGTCCCGCCTGCGCTTTCTATACGTTCGCAGACAGCATTGGCGGTATGCACAAGAGCAGTATATCTGTCTCCGAATCCGAGCGATTCGCCGAGCTCTGCGAAATCCTCTGCGGTAAACTGCGGGAAGCGTATATCCGCGCATATGACATATGTAAATCCCGCTGCTGTGATCTCTCCCGCGATATCAGACAGATATCCCACAGCGTCGTCATCATAGGGTGAGAGCCACGCAGAGCCGTCAGCATCCCTCCAGACGCTGCCGTCGGCGTGTCTGAATGCGCCGATATGCTCCGAGCCGATATCGGTATCGTCGGTCAGCATACACAGTCTTGCTATCGGTTCGAGCCCGCGGTCCTTTGCCGCCTTTGCGAGCTCTGCGGCGGTGATGCCGTAGGGAGATTCCGCCGCAAGGGGATTTTCCGTCCTGAAGCGAAGCTCCCCGCCCTTTGCTTTGAGCGTCAAAACGGCTGCGTCTCCCCCGTCAGCCTTTATCCTGTCGAGCTCTTCTCCGAGGAGCTCCATGCTCATCAGCGCGTTGTCCGAGACTGCATATGCCGTAAATTCGGGCGCATATACCGCCGGTGCTGTATTTGCGGTCACAGACACGGCAGTTTCGGATATCTCCGCCGAAGAAGCTGCTGTCTCGGTTCCGTCCTCTATTATGCGTGTCTCGGAGGGCGCGGGAGTCCATTCGGTGGTCTGTTCGGCGGACGGGTCATTCCTCCGTTCGGCGATATATTTCTTTATGGGCGCACATATGCTGTATCCGAGGAACACCAGCGCGATGAGTGCCAGTGCCGTCAGCACGCCTTTTATGATATTTCCCGCTTTTTCGCTGCCTTTAGTCACGCGGCGTTTCAGCTTATATCTTTTTCTGCCGCCGCGGTGACGCGGCTTCTTGTACTTTATTTTGGACATATCGTTTCTCCGTGTCTTTTGTTCATAGTGCTATTTTTTATCAAGATAATCCACAGCGTATTCTAACTCGTAATCCCTGCACGGGTCATTCATGATGATATCCAGTGCCTCTTCTGTGACAGGTATCTTCACATCGAGGGGTATAGTAGACTCTCTGTCCGCGCCTGTATCTACCATAACGTTATTGTTTTCGTCTACCGTAGCGAACATGGGATATCTCAATGAGAATTCACAGCCGGAGGTATAGACGCACCCGCCTATGGACTGCGCGGCACAGGCAGAGCCCGTCATCCCCATGAGAGTGACGTTCGGACATTCGGAAAGATAACGCATAAGCAT
>JAILFE010000075.1 GCA_024697725.1 Oscillospiraceae bacterium | reverse complement strand
TTATCTGCCTTTGCAGAGCCGCTTACCGTTACAGTGAAATCGCGCTCCATTGCAGGATTCTTATCGTCCCAGAATCCCATTTCGGTGCTGCCCGATCCGACGCCGTAAAGCGTGATCGTCACGGTATCGCCGTTTATGCTGTAATCGACCGGCTGAACGACATTTTCGTCCTCGACATAATACATAATCTCATATTCATCGACATTGTATGCCTTGAAGGATATCTTCTTTGTCGCGCCGGCACTGAGCTTTACATTGGATATCGGAGATATGTAGCTGTCATATACATTCACCTTGCATTTGAGCTTCTTTTTGCCGACCGTGGCATATACATAAGCCGTACCCTGTGATTTTCCCGTGACCTTGCCGTTCTTGACGCTTATGACCTTTGTGTTCGATACGCTCCATTTAACTTTGGAGCTCGTGCCTGTGACCTTGAGTGTATACGAATTGCCCGTGATGAGCATCAGCGAGGTCTTGCTGAGTTTCGGGCTGGATGCTGCCGAAACGTTCACTCCCAGACACATCATCATAATGAGCATTGCCGAAAGTACTATCATGATCCTTTTTCTTAGTCTCATGCTTTTTATCCCCCTATGCGTAAGTGCCATTTGACGGCAATTTTCCGGATAAATCCTAAATTTTATTATAGCACCGCACCGCATGAAATTATTGTACATTTCATGAACAAATATGCATCTTTTTATTGCGTGCTATCTGCCACCCTTGCTGCTGTTATTATTTTCTCCTGCCGATGCGACGGCTTTTTCTGTGAGCGGAAGGGTATACCTCAGCACTATCCCCGTGAATACTCCCGATATCAGCGAGGATATCACCATCACCGGCATATATCCGAATGCCGAGGCTCTCCCCGTCATCACCGCGAGCATACATACCTGCCCCGCCCCGTGCATCACCGCAGAAGCGGTACTGAGCATCACATAGCTCACTTTTGTGCGCCGTATCAGCAGTACATATACTGCAAACGCGCATATACTTCCCGAAAACGACATCACCCCGGCAGTAAAGCCCCTTGTGAGCATCACAAAAAAGCATTTGAGCATCATCACCGCAAGCCCGCATGGGGTGTTCACTACCATTACCGCCAGCATGACAGGCACATTCGCAAGGCCTATCCTTATACCCGCAGGCAGGAACGAAAACACCGCGCTCTCCAGTGCGGACAGTATCAGCGAGGATGCCAGCAGCAGCCCCGAAAGCGCGATAATACGCGAACGTGTCTTCATATCTGTCCCCTTTTCAGCCCACCGTAAGATCGGCGCCGTTCTTTTCATCCGATACTATCTCAATGATAAGTCTGTTCGGAAGGCATATCACCGTTTCGCCGTTCCTGCCGACATAGCCCGTTTTCTTGCATATCCCCGAAGGACATCCGCATTCGGTCACAGCCGCCCTGCCGTCCTTTACTGTCACGGTCAGAGGATAACGCAGAGAATCTATTTCCACCTCGGTATCCTTATCGAGCGGCAGGCGCATTATCTCGCTGCCGTCCACCGTGATGACAGCCGTCCCGCTGCCCGCGCTGTCCTTCACTGCGGGGAATATGATAAATGCGGCACATACCGCCGCTGCCGCCGCTATAATTATGATATCCGCGGCTGTAGTCAGTTTTCTTTCCATATCCTGTACCCGCTTTTTTCATCCGGTTCAAAATCAAAGCCGCTGCCGTAAATATATATATTTTTGTCCTCATCGGCGGCGATTATGCCGATATCTTCCGCTGCGGCGTATTTTCCGAGCTCTTTGCTGCCGCCGGCGTATATCATCGTTGACATGATATCGGAACGCAGCCCGCCGTTCTCGGCAAGCGGACATATCACAGTGACTGAGGTGAGATCGGTCTCGGCGGGAAAGCCCGTTTCACAGTCGAATATATGGGTATATCTCTTCCCGTCCGCCTCAAAAAAGCGTTCATATCCGCCGCTTGTGGAGAGAAAGCAGCCGTCCGTCCTTATCCTTCCGAGATATCCGCCGTCGGGATCGTCGGGAGAACGCACCGCTATGGTGAACCCGCCCTCCTTGCTGCCGTACATCACCGCCGACGAGCCCGCCGATACGATGCACCATCCGTCGCCCGCAGGGACGTTTTCGTATACATCATCACAGGCGGCTCCCTTTGCGGCTGCCCCGAGATCGACATAACCCGGAGCCTCCCCCGCAGAAAGCGTTATATCCTCCGGCAGACTCTTCATATCATCAAGGACAGATCGTATCTCATCATCGCGCGGCACACGCGGGGAATCACCCGATATCCCCCAGAGAGAGGTCAGCTCCCCGCAGAAAAGATCGACCTTTCCGCCGTACCGCTCATTGACCTCTTCCGTGAAGCGGATGATACCGTTTATCCTGTCCGCGTCCTCATCTGTGAGCGTACCGCCGCTGCCGCAGACCTTGGAAAAGCATACGTCCGAAGCTCGCAGTCTGTCCATAGCCGCCGCAGCCGTTTCGCCGCTGTTTTTTGAATACGCCTTTACGGATACTGCCGTATCGAGCAGAAATCCGTTTTTTGCCGATTCCTTTTCCCCGCAGGAGCAGAGCATCAGCGCCGCTATGGGCAGTATCACAGCCATGCGGAAAAAACGTCCGTGTATATTCATTATCATTTTGTCATTTCGAGCAGTCTGTTCTCGTCAATGACCTCTATGCCGAGCTCGTTTGCCTTGGTGAGCTTGCTGCCCGCTTCCTCTCCCGCGACCACATAGCTCGTCTTCTTCGATACCGACGAAGATACCTTCCCGCCGCAGCTCTCTATCAGCTTCTGTGCGTCGGAGCGCTTCATCGTCGGGAGCGTTCCCGTGATGACGAAGGTCATTCCCTCAAAGCGGCTGTCCGAAACGGGAGAGGAATATTCCATCTTCACGCCTGCCGCACGGAGCTTTCCGACAAGATCAACAAAATGCGGATCTCTGAACGCATCGGCGACGCTTTTGCTCATGACCTCGCCGAAGCCGTCTATCGAGGCTATCGCTTCTTCATCCGCGTTCATGATATCGTCTATACTGCCGAATTTATCACAGAGCAGCTTTGCAGTCGCACTGCCGATATTCCTTATCCCTATCGCGTATATCACCCTGTCGAGAGGTGCGTTTTTTGAGGCTTCTATAGCCCTTAGCAGATTATCCGCCGATTTTTCGCCCATTCTTTCAAGCCCCGAGAGCTTTTCTGCGTCAAGGGAATAGATATCCGCCGCATTATTTATAAGTCCTGTGTCGATAAGCTGTGTTATAACTGCGGGACCCATGCCGTCTATATTCATGGCGTCCTTCGATGCGAAATGTATGATATTCCTCCTCTGCTGGGCGGGACATTCAACATTCGGACAGCGCAGAGCTGCCTCATCCTCATACCGCACAGCCTTTGCTCCGCACACCGGACAGTATTCGGGGAGAGTATACCCGACCGAGCCTTCCTCATGGGAGAGCGATCTTATCACCTCGGGGATTATCTCTCCGGCTTTTCTGACAAGTATCCTGTCGCCGATGCGGATATCCTTTTCTGTGATGAATTCCTGATTGTGGAGCACAGCACGGCTGACATCCGTTCCTGCGAGCCTTATCGTATCAAACACCGCAACGGGAGTTATCGCTCCCGTCCTGCCGACATTGACCTCAATGCTGCGGAGCACCGTTTCCTTTTCCTCGGGCGGATATTTATACGCAACAGCCCATTTCGGGGTCTTGGCGGTAGCGCCCATGATATCACGCTGCGCAAAGGAATTCACCTTTATGACAGCGCCGTCAGTATCGTACGGGAATCCCCCGCGCACCTCGCCGATATATTTTATATGCTCCGATACTTCTTCTGCCGTTTTCACTGTCCTGCGGTCGGTTATCGTCTTGAAGCCGAGCTTTTTCAGATGATCGAGAGAAGCGTTGTGATCTCCGGGCAGCGGCGTTTCGCACTGCTGCACGTTGAATACGAATATATCGAGCTTTCGTGAAGCGGTGATCTTCGGATCCTTCTGCCTGAGCGAACCCGCCGCTGCGTTCCTCGAATTCTTGAACGGCTGCTCGCCGTTTTCCTCCTGTGCGGCTGTGAGCTCGATGAAGCTCTTTTTCGGCATATACACCTCGCCGCGCACCTCTATGAAGGGGATATCCTCCGTAAGTCTCAGCGGAATCGAGCGTATAGTGCGCAGATTTTCGGTCACATCCTCACCGACAAATCCGTCGCCTCTTGTCGAGCCCCTGACGAACCTGCCGTTTTGGTATTCGAGCGACACCGAGAGCCCATCTATCTTGGGCTCCACCACAAATTCGGGGTCACCGAGCTCACTGCGGCACTTATCCACGAATGCTGTGACCTCATCATAGGAAAAGATATCCTGCAGCGAACCCATCTGCACGGTATGGACGACTTTTTCAAACTTGGACAGAGCCGCACCTCCGACGCGCTTTGTCGGCGAATCGGGGGAATCGAGCTCGGGGTGAGCCTTTTCGAGCTCCTCCAGTTCGCGCAGCATCATATCGTAATCATGGTCGTCCATCTCGGGAGCATCGAGCACATAATACAGATAATTTGCCCTTTCGAGCTTTTCGCGCAGTTCATTTATCCTTTTGGCTGTTTCCATATCCGTTACCTCACCGTATTTTATTCCTTTGTTTCTCCCGTGACTGTATTTTCTCCCGAAATTATATTTACGGCGCAGTGGCAGTTTTTCACGAGCACTTCTTTCCTGTCGCCGCCGTATTCGCCGTCCACTGTCCACGGAACAGCGGTGTCACAAGTTATCCTGACCTCGCCTGTCTTGAAGTAATACAGTGATTCTGCCGAAAGGTCGTGCTTGATAAGCGCCGTCAGCGTCTGCTGCACCTCGGCGAAATTCTTGGGAGCGCGGATGAAAAGTCCCTCGAATATACCGTCATCAAGCCAGACATCATTTCCCGCAAGTCCCTTTATGCCGCCGACAGATACCGAATTCGCTATCATCCCGAAGAGAAAATCGTCCTCGATCTCCACATCGTCGTACTTTATCGTCATATGATATGATTTGTTGATCTCCTGCTGATATCCGCGCACCGCTTCGATTATATACGCCAGCACTCCGAGCGAGTTCTTGAGCTGCTGATCCGTTCCGTAGCTCACCGCCGTAAATACCCCGAAGGCAGCGATATATGTGAAATATTCATCGTTGAACGAACCGATATCCACAGCCACGGGTTCCGACTCAACTATCATTTTTGCCGCCTCGTGCATATCCTTTGATATGCCCAGTGTGGATGCGAAATCGTTCATCGTGCCTGCGGGGATATATCCGAGAGGCTTTTTGCAGCCTGTCGTCATCATTGCTTTTATAGTCTCGTTGAGCGTGCCGTCACCGCCGCTGCACACGATGACATCGAAATCCTCCCAGCGCCCGGTGATATAGTTGCATCCGTCATTCTTTGCCTGTGTGGGATGCACCGTTACCTCATAGCCGCCCTTGGTGAATATGTCGCATATCTCCAGAAGACAGCTGCTTATCTGTCCCTTGCCAGAATGCGGATTGAATACAAAAAGCATTTTTTTCATAATGATTCTCCGTTTCTTTGCTGTATCAGAGAGCTGTATATCTTCAAACAGATACTCATTATATTATTATAATACATAATGCTGTCAGATTTGTGAAAAACCTGTACATAAATAATGAAAAAAATCCCGGAACAATCCAACATGAACTGTTCCGGGAAAAATTCTGATATCTTACTGCATCAGCCGTTCTGAACGTCCTGCTCGAACTTATATCTGATAGCAGCCTCGTTGTTGCACCATTCAAGGCACTGTCCGTTGGGGTCGTATTCCTCGCAGGACTTCTTCATGCCTTCGATTATGCTGTCAAATTCAGCATCGTCCTTGGCATATATAGCCTTCCACGATTCAGCCTTGATGCAGGTTGCGACCTGCTCCCAGATGATCTTGAGGTCATCGGTCATATTCGATTCGGAATATGCGGAAGCTGTTGTGGTCTTGTGATTGCAGCTGTCCATATACTGCTGCGATGTCACGATATCCTTGCCTGCCTGACCGGACGCCCACTTGCGCCAGTCAAGGAGCACATCATAATTGGTATTGAGAAGTCTGCTCGCCCATGTATCGCAGTTGTATCTCTCGCCTGTTTCGGGGTTGGTGGCGTCCTTGGACCATGTGGTGTTGTTCGCCTGGAATGTACCGTCATTGAAGGAATTTCCGCCCCATTCGTCGGGCATAGTCGTACCCTTCCTGTCCTTTACGGCTGCTTCGCCGAGCTCGGTAAGGCAGGTCTGGTTCTGGTCGTTGTAATACCAGCAGAGATCCTTGGGTCCGTAGAGGTATGTAAGATAGCCCTCGGGAGTTGTGAGATAGTTGATTATAGCCATGCACAGCTCGGGATATTCGGTATTCGCGCCTATCGTCCAGAGTCTGTTGCCGCCCATAACGTTCATGCCGTAGCAGAGCGGAGTAGTCTCCTTGGGCACCATGGGATACATAGCCTTGCCCTCGTTAAGATGTCCCTCGCTGTTGTAGAGAGCAGAGCCGGCATAATCGAATATGGACATGAATATGCCGCCCGCCTGTGCCTTTTCGGACATTTTTTCATAGGTCTGGGTCATCGAGTCGGGGTCTACGAGTCCGTCCTGATAGAGCTTGTTGAAGAACTTAAGGCTCTTGAGATAGGGACCGTCATCCTCGAGTGCATAGTGGAACGTGCCTGTATCTCCGTCATAAAGACCGAAGCCCATTTCGTCATAGCCGTAATAGCAGGTAGCGAACGCCTTGGGATACATGACCATATTTCCGTCCCAGTCCGGCCACATCGAAACTGCATAGGTCTCGTTGCCGTTTTCGTCCTTGGGGCAGATCTCCTTCATCGACACCATGAGCTGTTCAAGATCATCGAGAGTATTCACCTCGGGATAATCGAGCTGCTTGTAGAGATCCCAGCGTATATCCGAGGTATAGAAGAATGCTTCGTGATCCTTTGTGCTGGATGCGACATTGTGACCGAAGCCGTATATCACATCTCCCGCTCCGATGGATGCGTTGAGGTTCTGGTTCTTTTTGAGTGCATAGGGCATATTCGCCTTGATATATGCGCCGTAGTTGGTGAGCAGATCCTCATCGTTCCAGTTGAAGAGCATACCTTCCTTGGCTGCACGCTGATAGGTATCTCCGTCCGAACCGAATATAACGATATCACCGAGATTTCCCGATTCCATACGGGTATCGAACGTGCCGTCCGATTCGGGGATTATCGTGATCTCGCAGTTGTATTTGTTCTTCATCAGTGTTGCGAACCATCCCGTGAGCTTGCCGGAATAGTTTGCAAGCTGGCTGTATATCGTGAGCTCTATAGTCTGGTCGCCGTAAAGCTCCTTGAAATCGGCAGCAACAGCTTCTTCATCTGCAATAGCTCCCGTGTCCATCGTGACCTCTTCGATATCAGCCACGTCGATCTTTTCCGTCGTTATGGGAGTGGTGTCCTTTGCGGTCGTCTCCGCAGCGGCAGTGGTCGCAGCGGTATCTCCCGCAGAGGAGCCGCAGCCTGTCATGGATGCCATAAGTGCAACGGATGCAAGACCTGCAATTATTTTCCTGATTTTCATTTTACTGATCCCCGCCCTTTCGGAAGTTTATAGCAAACGACACTGAACATACGATCTCCGACGTCGTTGACTATATGTAATCGTTGTCATATGTTGGTAAAAAATCGGAATGTACTTTTTCGGAGCACATTCCGACCATATTACATATTTAAAGATCCTGCAAATAATTACTTGATCTTCTTTACAGCTACTGCTGCAGCTGCTGCAACTGCCATAACACCAACGAGGAGACCTGCGGGTGTGTTGCCTGTTGCTGCGGAAGCTGTTGTATCATCAGAAGCGGGAGCCTCTGCCTCAGCAGCGTCCTCAGCAGGAGCCTCTTCCTCTGCGGGTGCTTCTTCCTCAGCAGCATCCTCAGCGGGAGCCTCTGCTTCTTCTTCCTCTGCGCCTGCTGCAGCATCCATGCCGGATACTGTGAATTCGATCTCTACAGAGCTTGTGGGCATAGTATATCCGAAAAGTCCTTCCTCCTTGCCGAGGTCGTCATTCCAGATGTTGATAGCCTGTACCTGTACATAATCTGTAACATCGGGGGGAAGATAAGCTTCATCGAAGGTATACTTTGTATTGCCGTCGATCTTGATATTAACATCGGAGATAGTGATGCCTGCATCAAGAGGGATATCTGTGGATACAAAGAGAAGATTGAGTGTCTCATCGGAGCCGAAGTCGAAATCGCCGTCCATCTTTACGGAATATGTGCCGTCGCCTGTGATCTCGGCGTCTGTGAATGTACCGCCGTTATTTGTAGCTGTGGGGCCGTCCCAGCCTGTGAGGTGATCGAAATAGTTAGTTCCGTCCTCTGCTACCTGACCCTGGCCGTATGTTGCCTCGTTCCAAGCATTTCTGAAAGTAAAGCTTGCGGACTGGATACCGAGATATGCGTGATATGTCTCACCCTCCGCGCTTACGGGGAAAGCTGCAAGGCTCAGTGTAACAGCGGCTGCTGATGCAACACCTATTATTCTTGAAGACTTTTTCATAATGATTATTCTCCTCATTTCTTTTTATTTGAACCGAACGTTCCGTCATTAGGAGGAAACGTTTTCAGTCCCATACATTCAGTATTTACTTAAATTTATCATAAAACAGTCGATATGTCAATTTGCGTTTTTCACAAAGCTGACCATATCATTATGGCACATTATACTAAATTATAACCAGTTAATAAACTGTAATCAGCATATAAATTGCAGAAAAATCATCAAATTATTGCAAATAATTGCTCTTGAAACAGTTTATCTTCTCATTCGTTGCGGATATCGGGATCTATTTCGACACCGCGTTCTTCAGTGCCCTTATCTCCTCCGAGGTGAGCTCGCGCCATGCCCCCGGCTTTAACATACCGAGCTTAACCGGACCTATCGCGGTCCTGCGCAGTCTTGCGACTTCGAGCCCTACCGCCTCGCACATCTTCCTGACCTGTCTGTTCCTGCCCTCGCGTATCACGATATTCATAACAACGCGCTTTTTCTCGGCGTCCTCGTCTATCACTTCCACCTTGGCGGGGAGCGTCATCCTCCCGTCGATCTCCACGCCCGCGGAAAGCTTTGTGAGCTGCTCCTCGCTCACGGAAGGGCGGACGGTCACGCGGTAGGTCTTCGACACATGGCGGCTCGGATGCATTATATCATTCGCAAAGGCGCCGTCGTTCGTGAATATCAGCATACCCTCGGAGTTCCTGTCCAGCCTTCCGACGGGATATACCCTGTCCTCTATGCCCGTGAGCAGATCGGTCACGCATTTCCTTTCCAGCTCATCCGACATAGTAGTGACATATCCGCGCGGCTTATTGAGCATTATATAAAGCTTCTTCCTCGTCTTTTCGGGTATACGCACCCTTTCGCCGTCGAGCTTTATGATATCGTTCCCGTCAGCCTTGTCGCCCAGCTCGGCGCGTCTGCCGTTCAGCTCGACCCTGCCCCCGGTGATATATTCCTCTGCCTTCCTGCGCGAGCATATGCCCGCATCCGACAGTATTTTCTGGATCCTTATCTTCTCCACGTTATTTTCCTCCGATCCCGAACCATTCGGCGATCCTTTCAAAAAGTGTCTTTTTTCCGATATGTATATATTCCGCATCCTCTGCGGCGGAGAGCACACATTCCGATACCTTTTTCCCGTCCGCATACAGCTCCGCCCTGCCGACAGGCTCACCCGCCGTCACGGGGGCGTATACGAACGGCGGCATTATCGTCTTTATCGTGATATCGGGGACAGCGCCGTCCACCGATGCATATCCGAGTTTTCCCTCTGCCCTGACTGCGATATCCCCCGCCGCGCCCGCAACAGGCTCATATAGCTCTCCGACATCAGCCGTCATCGGTCTTGTGCGGGAAAAAGCATCGTCATACATCCTGATATGGTCGTTCCAGTCATCGCGGTCATTGAGAGTGACGCAGACTATCCTCACGCCGTCTCTTTCGCACGCCGATACGAGACATCTCCCCGCCTCGTCCGTAAAGCCCGTCTTCACGCCGATACAGCCGTCATACATACCGAGCAGGCGGTTCGTGTTCTTCAGCGTCCGCTCATACGGCGGAGCCCCGAAGCTGACCGTTGCCTTCTGCATAGCGCATATCTGTGCGAATTCCGGCACTCCTAGTGCATACGCCGCGAGCCTCGCCATATCGTATGCAGTGGAATAATGACCGTCATCATGCAGTCCCGACGGAGTGACAAAGCGGGTATTCTTCAGCCCCATTACCGCCGCCCGCAAATTCATAAGCCGCACGAAATCCGGTATAATCCCCGCGACATACACAGCCGCGGCATTTGCGGCATCATTTCCCGACGGCAGCAGCATCCCGGTACACAATGCGCGGGGCGTCACGATATCATTCTCGCGAAGTCCCATAGAAGAGCCCTCGACGTGTATCGCATCACTGTCAACGATGAATTCATCATCGAGCCCGCCGTTTTCGATGAGCAGCAGTGTTGTCATTATCTTGGTGGTGCTCGCCATGGGAAGGCGCATATCCTTGTTTTTTTCGTAGATCACCTGTCCGCTGCCCGCTTCGATGACCACAGCCGCCTTTGCGGAGATATCATCCTCCGTCAGCGCGTATACGTGTACCGATACCGCTCCCGACAGCGCCGCCGACAAGGACAGAGCCGCGATCATTCCGTAAAGCTTCAAGCATTATCCCCTCCGAAAGCATTATATAATGTCTGCTCAAAAAGCCGAAAAGTACGTAATAGTGCAACTTCGAAGTGCTTTTCGGCTTTTTGAGTGCAAGATTTTTGAGCTGATAAGCCCAAAAATCTTGCACTATTGCTGACCGTAGGTCAGCAATAAGCAG
>JAILFE010000074.1 GCA_024697725.1 Oscillospiraceae bacterium | reverse complement strand
CAGCACAGGCAATTCTCTGTTTGCGATCAGCCTGCCCAGCTTTGTCTCTCTGCGTTTTTCATATTCATTTACCGCTTCGTCATAGGTCAGTTTGAGCGTAGACAGATGGAATTCCTCTATCTCATCCTTCGTGAGGTCCTTCTCTCCGAATGATATGATCCTGCAAAGATAATAGTTGTTGATATTATGCCGGTGGATAAGGTTGTAATAGTCGCTGACAACACCGATCTTCCGGATAACTTCTGCCTTGGCACCCAATTCTTCCCTGAGCTCCCGTTTTATCGCCGATTCCGGGTCTTCCCCTGCTTCTACTCCTCCGCCGGAAGTTTCTATCAGCGTTGCTTTTTCAAAATCATCATCCCGTTCTGCCCTGACGAAGTAAAAATATCCATCGTCATCAAAGCAGATCGCCCTGGCGATCATACGGTCATGGTCTGTATATTCATACTGCCATTCCATGTCCCGGAGCTCTATCGCAAGCTCGGAAAGAGCATCCCTGTCTTTTCTGATAGCCGAATGCCATACTTCATCGCATATCCCGAGATTGTTCTTTCCGGCTGCACGAAGGATGCCTTCCCGTTTCATTCCGGCTTTATCCATGACCCTGCCCGACTTCTGATTATTAACATCATGGCTGGCTGCGATACGGTTCAGTCCCACAACATCAAACAGATAATCCATGACCGCCTTTAGTGCTTCGGGCATAAGTCCCTGCCCCCAGTATGCTCTGCACATACAGTACCCTATATCGGCAGCTTCTGTGTCCTCATTCAGCTTGACAACGGATATATTCCCGATGGCTTTGCCTGTTTCTTTATACTCCATCACCCAGTTGAAATATCCGCCGTCCTCATAATGTGAGACCCATTCTGTGAGCAGGGTCCTTGTGACATCTGCGCTCTGATGTACAGGCCAGGTCAGATACCTGGTCACCTCCGGGTCTGATGCCCAGTTATTATACATATCCCCGGCATCCGCTGTCTTAAACCTCCGCAGGATAAGCCTATGCGTTTCTATCCTCTGTGTTCCTGCTTTATTCATATTATCTTCTCCATTATGATCTGTCGTTTATTACTTTGACTAAGCCTGTTATCTAAAATTATACACTTTTCCCATAAATTGTCAAGCATACGGCGCACGGAGAAGCGTCCGGACGGTAATGTCACAGTGCAGGCAGTGTATATGACAGCATAACTAAAGCCCTGTATCACCTTCCACAGGTGATGCAGGGCTTGTTTCAAAGCAGATCCCGTATGCTTTCGGAGAAGATATCCCATATATCATCAAACGGTATCCTGGTGCGGACAATGACGAGGTTCCGGAACGTCGCATCTACATTGGCGACAAGTCCCTCGATGCGGGTATATCCTTTCCCGCAGAAGTATTCCACCTCTGCCATAGTGCCGCGCTTCAGCGAACACAGCTTCTTTGACAGCATATCCATGCGGTCTTCGGAGAGCGGACGCTTAGGTTCGGGAATGACGGTACGCTCCCGTATCAGTTCGTCATATCCCTTCAGCGCCGCAAACGCCATGAATTGTTTTGCACGATTAAGATCAGCCACGATGACCACCTACCAATGTATTGCGTAGCCTTGCGGTCGCTTTATCCTCAAAGCTGGTGCCGCGCAGGATCGCGTTCTTCCCGTATCTGGATTTTATCTCGATTATAGCCCGCTGGCGGCGTTCTTCCTTGTCCTCCTCTTCGGTATCCGTGAAGAATGTAAAGCTCCTGCATTCTTCGTCTTCAAGGTCACACAGCGCTATGCCTATCCTGCGGACAGGATAGCTGCTGTCAACGGAAGTGTTGTAGAGGGAAAGAAAATGTTCGGACAGTATATTGAAGGAATTCGTGTACTCCCCTATCTTCATAGTTCTGACCACGGGCTTTATCACATCCTTGGAGTACCCTATGAACAGCGATATACTGTCAGTGACGAGATGCTTCTCGATCATTTCAAGTATAAGACCGTCAACCATTTCTCGCATGACAAGACGGGCATCCCTGAAGCTGTAGTCCTCGAACAGTATCTGACTGTTGGAAAGGGATCGGCTCTTAGACTTATAGCTCTTGATGTCCTGCATGGTGCAGGGCTCCTGCCCGACAGCGTGGTCGATAAGGAACTGCGCATTCATACCGAACATCCTGAAAAGCTGCTTTTTATCCATATCAGCAACGCCTTTGAGATCATAAACCCCGCAGCGTTCAAGCCGCTTTGCTATCCCGCTGCCGATGTTCCATATATCGGTTATCGGGCGGTGGCGCTGTATCGTACACATGAACTCGCTCTCGTCGAGATAGCCGATGTGGTCGGGAACGTGCTTCGCCGTGATATCGAGTGCGACTTTAGCGAGAAACATATTCGTTCCGATGCCCGCAGTCGCGCATATGCCTGTTCTTTCATATATCTCGTCCATTATCATGACCGCAAGTTCCTTCGGGGTCTTGCGGTATGTGCCAAGGTACGGCGTGAAATCGAGAAAACACTCGTCGATAGAGTAAACATAGATATCCTCGGGACTGATGAATTTGCAGTAGATCGAGTAGATATCCGCAGAATACTGCATATACAGCTTCATGCGCGGCGGCGCTGTGAAGTAATTGATGTTCTTCGGTATCTCGTAGACGCGGCAGCGGTTACGGACACCTTTTTCTTTCATTGCCGGAGTAATGGCAAGGCAGATCGCCCCTCTGCCGCGTGACGGATCAGCCACGACAAGATCGGTCCTGAACGGGTCAAGCCCCCTGACCACACATTCTACGGAGGCGTAGAAGCTCTTGAGATCGATCACCGCATAATAATTTGTCATAATGTGATCACCTTACACTTATTTGCACTTTGCACACAAAAACGTATGTTCTATATATTTGATAATATTATAGAACATACGTTCCTGGAAGTCAATGATCAAATTGTACAAATATGCGAGGATGAATTATGCAGGGTGATGATCCGAAAGACAAGATGTGATGCTGTATAATGCCGCACTTCTACTTCGCACGTATCGGATGCCTGATAACGGTTTTCAGCTTTTCCGGTGCGACCTTTCTTGTATCACTAAGATAGATCTCATGATGAAGGCGCTGATCGGTGATATCCAATACATAGCCCTGCTGCTCCATGAATTCATGCATCAGTGCCACTGTTGCAGGCTCATCGTCATAAGAGCCGATATGCATACACTGAACGCACAGCCCCTCATCATAAGTCATAAATCCCACTTTTGAGAAATCGGTCTTCTTTTTCTTCGCTGCTTCCTCAACAGCCCAGTCAAAATCATCCTTTGTGACAAAATCGGGCAGACGGATGACAGATATCCACTCGAAGTCCTCTTTGTGAGCATAGTCTACCCCTGTGACGCCATTCTGCCACCAGAAGCCCTCAAGCGGAGGCACGACATAATCGAAATATCCTTCGATCTGATGATCGCCTTTTTTGCTCATCTTTATCGTAAAAGCGATCCCGTATAAAAGACCGATAGCCTGTTTATATTCGCCGTCTTCCTGATTAGGGTCGCCATGCCCGCGTACCGCAAGATAATTCATGGCGGGCACCGTGATGATACCCGGTTTGTTTTTCGGCATATAGAATTCTTTATATTCCTTTTTATAATCAAAAGCCATACTGTAACTCCTTTTTATACCATGTGCTGTGTTATACTGCCCATATCAGAGCTGTTTCTCCGCGACAAGCGCAGTCCATCCGTTCCGATCGACCTCTTTGATGACGATGAATCCGTTCTTTTTCCAGAAATGCGTGGACTGAGGATTGCCTTTATCTATAGCCAGCCGGACAGCAGTTTTTCCTTCTGTTTTCAGATATGCTGACATTTCCCGTATGATCTCCGTGCCGATACCTTTTCCCTGTACGTCCTTGTTCATCATGAAAAATCCGATATAGGCTACCTCCGGCTCGGGATATCCGTCTATCAGATCCATGACGGCTATCAGAGTTTCGTTCTGATAGAAACCGATATAGTATTTGTCCGATAAAGCGATGCCCGGCGGCGTGATATGAAGATCATTTAGCACCTGCTCTTTTGTCGGCTCCGCTTCGCAATACTCATAGTACTGCGTATTCCTACGGCAGAACCCAAGGATGCTGTCCGAATCCGTATCGCCCAATCTGCGGATATCGTATGAACTGCTGATCTTTGATATCTCGATCATGATATACCTCCCAAGCGGTCGTTACCGATAAGACAGATAATGATCTACTTTTCTATATCGGTATCAAATATCATTTTTTTACAGGCAGAACAGTAATATGCTTCAATCGTGAAAGCAGCAAGAGTATATTTAGCAGCACCGACCTTATAGGAACCGCCCAGTTTATCTATTATACTTGCTTTTTTATCCCCTGCTTTCCACGTTACACCGCTTCTGCCGTCTCCGGACAAAATGCCCTTTTCCATTTCTTTGCTGCAAAACGGACAGACCATAAAATGACTCCTTTGTAGTATCAGATTTTTCGTTCTGCGTTATCCGGAAATATCCATCACACGTTTTCCGTGTATTTCGCAGTCAAGCTTGCGTGCTCCGTCATCAGAGATCATCACATTTCTCCAGATAAAGCTGTTATCGGTCATATCCGAAAAGATCCAATATGAATTCTTTTCATCCAGGACTTTTCCGACAAGCTTGTCATCTTCTTTTGTGAATCTGAGTCTCTTCATACAGTGATCGCACGTATAAACGACATCGTAGCAATTATCATAACGGTTGAACATACGCAAAGAAGAGCCATATTCGCCATCCGGCTGAGGCGCTGTTTCTTTGGTTGAACGGGACGGAAAAATGAAAATATCCTGTATCCCGGCTCCCTCAAGCACTCTTCTGAATATCCATTCACCCTTTACATATCTTTTCTTTCCATTCACTTCATCATAATAATCACAGTCCCAGTCGCCAAGAAGCGGTGCGAACCAATCATATTCATCGGGTATCTTATCTGTCTTCCCGGACAATAATGCGTCTGTAAAACTATCCATTTCTATCCTTTCTCAGACCGCGAAACGGTCAGGTATATTCATTTGAGTTGAAAAACTCCGTGATCCTGCCTATCCCTTCCAGAGCCTGCTGATCCCTGACCGCCGGCACTGCATTTGTATTATGACTATATACGACATCACAGATGTCATAGCAATTCATGTGATGCATAAGAGTACACGCCGTTTCAAATGCCTTGTCTATCCTTCCGTCTCCGCCGCCGACCAGTATGACTGCTCCTTTTTTCGGCTTTTTTACCGGAATTTCTCCTCTGTAATAAGCGGCACAGAAACACCTTTGCAATCTGCTTCCGACATCGAGCAGTTTCCCTGTCAGTTCAGAAAAATATAACGGAGACGCAATGAGAATATTATCGCAGTCCTGTATATAAGAGTATACTTCCTGCATCTCATCATTGATAGAACAGCCGTCTGTTTTTCTGCAGCAGCGGCAGTCAATACAAGGAGAAATATTACACCTGTAGGCATCAACGATATGATATTCTCCATTCAGACCGTGTATGAGCTTCTCTGTCAATGCTGTCGTATCGCCATGTTCCCTCGGAGAACCGTTAAATATCAATGTTTTCATCAACCATACTCCGTCATTTTCAGAATCACCAGCAATCATTGCTTTCCTGCTTTCGCCCGGCAGGACTTGCCAAACTCTGCGCCCTATCTAAATTATATACTTTTCCCGGGATTTGTCAAGCATACCGGCGCACTTGACATTGATGCGATACCGTACTATAATTATTTTGCAGGGAAGAGCAAAAATGAATTATCTGTATTTCAATTAATGGTGGTATATATGTTTGTAAACGGTATCGTGATCCAAAGCTGCACTGACAATACATACAAAGGGATAGACGGCAGCGGGGTCGGCAAAGATCCGGCTCAGAACTGGTTTCTGAACTATTATGAAGATGTATCTGACTTTTTCGAGTCATACTACGATGAGAATATCGGCAGAACCTATTGGGATATCTCAGATCATACCCGGATAGCCGCCTGCAGCGACATGGAGCATATATACAGATATGTTGAAGAAGCTGAAAAACATAATATCAGATACAGGCTTCTGTTATGTGAAACCGACGTGCCCGACCCGGTGTTTGACTGCCCTGATCTTGAAAAGAATTTCCTGGGGTATGACTATGCATACGCCGCAGGAGACAATTATTCGGCTGTGTATAATGAGATCCCGTTTGTATTCCCTCAGTTCCGGCTGAATAAGTACGGGCTTTTCCAGACCAGAGAAGAAATCGAGAATTATATCGCCGCAAGAGAGCAGTTCAGACGAACACACCCTCCGCTCACACTGGAAGCCGGTGATTTTGTTGTTTTCAGACTTCATGAGGTATTCCTGCGATAAACGCTGATCGGTATTACAGACAGCACGATCAGGCTGCCGGATTTGCTATAAACTATATAATGTCTGCTCAAAAAGCCGAAAAGTACGTAATAGTGCAACTTCGAAGTGCTTTTCGGCTTTTTGAGTGCAAGATTTTTGAGCTGATAAGCCCAAAAATCTTGCACTATTGCTGACCGTAGGTCAGCAATAAGCAG
>JAILFE010000212.1 GCA_024697725.1 Oscillospiraceae bacterium | reverse complement strand
TTGAAGCCCGCCAGCACCACATTTGCCGCAATTCCGATGATGCTCGTGCGGACTATGACTTTTTCGCGGTCTGTTGTGCCGCTTTCCATTATTTCCTTCATATGTACCGCCTTTTAAAAACGGATGCATACTGTATGCATCCGTTTCGTTATATTATATGTTATTTCGCTTCAAGCGCTCTTTTTCCGATATCGTGCCTGTAGAAGCCGCCGTCAAAACTTATCTTCTCAACAGCCGCATAGGACTTGTCCAGCGCCCCGCGAAGAGTATCTCCCGTGGCGGTGACGCCGATAACGCGCCCGCCGTTCGTGTAGAATTTCCCGTTTTCGTACTTCGTTCCTGCGTGATATACGAACACACCGTCCGCCTGACCGTTCTCGTCCATGCCGTGCATCTCGATGCCCTTGGGGTACGATCTCGGATATCCGCCGCTTGCCATGATGACACAGGCGCAGCTCTCGTCCTTCCATTTTATATCAATGTCGGAGAGCGTACCGTTATATACCGCCGTGAATATATCCGCAAGATCGGTGTCGAGCAGCGGAAGCACGACCTGTGTTTCGGGATCTCCGAAACGGCAGTTGTATTCTATTACCTTAACGCCCTTCGGAGTTGCCATGAGCCCGAAATACAGACATCCCTTGAATGTCCTGCCCTCGCTGTTCATGGCGTTTATCGTCGGAAGGAATATGTTCTTCATGCATTCCTCGGCGATCTCCTTTGTATAATAAGGATTCGGGGCAACAGTGCCCATACCGCCCGTGTTCAGACCCTTGTCTCCGTCAAGTGCGCGTTTGTGATCCATTGAGGATATCATAGGAACAACGGTCTTTCCGTCGGTGAACGACAGCACCGATATCTCCGGTCCCGTGAGGAATTCCTCGATAACGACATTCGCGCTGCTGTCGCCGAACTGCCTGCCGTCTATCATCGACTTTACAGCCTCGACAGCCTCATTTTCGTCAGCCGCTATGATAACGCCCTTACCGAGCGCGAGCCCGTCCGCCTTTATTACTGCGGGATAGCTGTTCTGCTTTTTGAGATATTCTATCGCAGAGGCGCTGTCGGAAAAAGTCTCATATCCGGCAGTGGGTATGCCGTACTTTTTCATAAGCTCCTTGGAGAACACCTTGCTGCCTTCTATTATCGCAGCCGCCTTGTTGGGACCGAAGGTCATGATCCCCTCTGCGTTGAGAGCATCCACCATGCCGAGCACCAGCGGATCATCCGGAGCAACGACCACCATATCCACAGCGAGCTGCTTTGCAAGTGCCACAACTCCGTCGATATCGGTAGCACCCACATCAAAGCATTCCGCATAGCGGGATATGCCGCCGTTTCCGGGAGTGCAGTAAAGCTCTGTCACCTTGGGGCTTTCCTTCAGCTTCATTATAATGGCGTGTTCTCTTCCGCCGCCGCCCACAACGAGGATCTTCATATCCTATCAATCCTTTCGATCATTGGTTTGGTTATTGTATTTCAGACTATACGCATAAAGTGATGCCGATACCACCGTCAGCACCCCTCCCGCAAGTCCCAGCGGGAAAACAAAGCTCTGCATGGATTTCACCATACTTACGAGTGCCAGCGTATCAGCGCCGTTGCGCGAAAAATAAGCTGTTTCAACGGTATCGACGATCTTGTCGCCGAATATCATCAATCCCGTGCCTAATGCCGAAAGCAGCATAGGTACCGCTTCGTCGATATCCTTTTTCCCTGCGAGCATCGCGCCGCCCGCGATAACAGGCGCCGAGGTCAGCAGCGTGAATACTATATCCAGCGGCGGCATTATCGGTGCAAGCTCCGTCAGACTGCGCGGTGTGCCGAACAGCGGCATAAACAGCTTCTGCCCGAAAAGCACGATACAGTAGAGCAAAAGATATGCTCCCGAAAGTATAAGTCCTGTCATTGCCGTGGCAGTCACGGCTTTTGTCTTGTGCGTCTCCATATCAGTGGTGGAAAAGGCGCATACCGGTGAACGCCATTGCTATATTGTATTTGTTGCAGGTCTCGATAACATTGTCGTCGCGGATAGAGCCGCCCGGCTGTGCGATATACTCAACGCCGCTGCGATGTGCGCGTTCAATGTTGTCTCCGAACGGGAAGAACGCATCCGAACCGAGAGCCACTCCCGTGTTCTTGGAAAGCCACTCCCTCTTTTCCTCCTCGGTGAAGACCTCAGGCTGTGTCTTGAATATCTTCTGCCATTTTCCGTCTGCGATGACATCCATATATTCATCATGGGACATATATACATCTATCGCGTTGTCGCGGTCTGCACGGCGGATATCATCAAGGAACGGCAGAGCCAGCACCTTGGGCGACTGACGCAGCCACCAGTTGTCTGCCTTCTGTCCCGCAAGGCGTGTGCAGTGTATCCTTGACTGCTGTCCCGCGCCTATGCCGACAGCCTGTCCGTCCTTGACATAGCATACCGAATTGGACTGGGTATATTTCAGCGTGATGAGTGATATCACAAGATCGCGCTTTTTGTCATCGGGGATGTTCTTGTTATCTGTTACTACATTTTCAAGAAGAGCATTGTTTATCTCAAATTCGTTCCTGCCCTGCTCGAAGGAAACTCCGAACACCTGCTTTGTTTCGATCGGTGCGGGCTTGTAGGACGGGTCTATGCGGATGATGTTGTATGTACCCTTTCTCTTGGATTTCAGTATCTCCAGTGCCTCGGGAGTATAACCCGGTGCGATGACTCCGTCCGATACCTCGCGCTTTATCATATTTGCTGTGCAGGCATCGCATTCGTCGGAAAGGGAGATGAAATCGCCGTAGGAGGACATCCTGTCCGCGCCTCTTGCTCTTGCATACGCGCAGGCGAGAGGAGAAAGCTCTCCGAGATCATCCACCCAGTATATCCTTTTGAGCGTGTCCGAAAGAGGAAGTCCCACAGCCGCTCCTGCGGGAGATACATGCTTGAAGGAGGCTGCCGCGCAGAGACCCGTTTCCTTCTTCAGCTCCGCAACGAGCTGCCAGCCGTTGAGGGCATCAAGGAGATTGATATATCCGGGTCTTCCGTTGAGCACTTCTATAGGAAGCTCCGAGCCGTCCGCCATATATACTCTTGACGGCTTCTGATTGGGATTGCATCCGTATTTGAGCTGCATTTCATTCATGATAATATACATCCTTTCAATATTTTAAGCGGACGGATACCGATAATACGGTATCCGCCGCCGATCTGCCGTGATACGGCTGTTATGAGATATTGCCTGTTATAACAAGTGTGCTGACACCCGGTGTCACAGACCATACGCCCGAAGAGGTATCCTGCGAAGCTGCCGCAGCGGGAACTGTGATCTGTCCGTCGGCAGTGGTGAATATTCCCGTAGCGGTATCATAGGTGTAATTCGTCCCTGCTGTCCACGGTGTTCCGTTATATGTCGCAGTGAGCGATGTGAGCACAGGATCGAACGTATCGGTGAATACCGCTGTATCATCAGCTGT
>JAILFE010000020.1 GCA_024697725.1 Oscillospiraceae bacterium | reverse complement strand
GGCTATATCCGTATCACAGGCGGATATCAGGGATTTCAGGCGCACGGACGGCAGCATAGTGATATGCAATCCCCCGTACGGCGAAAGGATGCTCGACATCGCCGCCGCAGAGGAATTATACAGGATAATGGGGCAGGTACTGGCTCCGGACAGCGCTCACCCGTGCTATATCATATCGGCGGACGAGGAATTCGAGAAATACTTCGGTAAAAAGGCGGACAAGCGCAGAAAGCTTTACAACGGTATGCTGAAATGCCAGCTTTTCATGTATTTCAGATGAGCCCGGACTTATCGCGGGAATATCCCCGCAAAGCCCACGCCTGTCAGTTTCGTCAAAACGCAGAAACTTGTTTCTGCAAACAGCGCAGACTTGTACCCTCACACCGGCGAAACTTGTTCCGACATATCGCCCAAACTTGCTGATGCAGAGTGCACAAACTTGTATGACACATCCGCAGAAACAAGTTTATGCTATGTGCAGAACAAATCTAATATATAAATCTAATATATAAATCTGATATATAAATCTGATATATAAATCTGATATCATCAATCATCCTGCTGCGCCTGCGCAAAATGACCGGCAGGCTCGGAGCGCAGATCATGATGACCGACAGACCGGGAAAATGCCGGAATAAAATGTGAAAATACAGCGATAAAGCGAAATTATTCATTCTGCAAGGATAAGCAGGGGAAATAATTTCGCTTTTTTGTGAAAGTTGTGCTTGACTTTTCCTTATAATGGGAGTATAATTGTATAATGTATTATAATGAGAAGGTGTTGCTCTGTGCGTTCTTCCGCGTTCGATTACAGGGGAGAGGGTACGGCAGAAAAGTGTGTATGTACCGATAAAATAAGGAGGAATCCCGCCTATGGTGAATGTTAAGCCGGTGCAGCTCGGTAAGACTACCCGAATGAGTTTCGGCAAGATCAATGAGGTCATTGAGATGCCGAACCTTATTGAGGTGCAGAAAAATTCATACAAATGGTTTGTCGAGGAGGGACTGAAGGAAGTATTCCGCGATGTTGCGACTATTTCGGATTACAACGGCAATTATGAGCTCAATTTTATAGACTATAAGATCGAGGAAACGCCGAAGTATACCGTCGAGGAGTGCAAGGAAAGAGACGCGACCTATTCCGCTCCGCTCAAGGTGAAGGCAAGACTTGTAAACAAGGAAACGGGCGAGCAGAAGGAAAACGAAGTCTATATGGGAGATTTCCCGCTCATGACCGACAGCGGCACATTTGTGATAAACGGCGCGGAGCGTGTCATAGTATCACAGCTTGTCCGTTCACCGGGAGTATACTATGCCTGCGAAAAGGACAAGACGGGAAAGGATCTTATAAAGACTACTGTCATCCCCAACCGCGGCGCATGGCTTGAATATGAAATGGATTCCTATGACGTTATCTACGTCAGGATAGACAAGAACAGGAAAATACCCCTTACAACATTTATCCGCGCTCTCGGAGTAAGCACGGATCAGGATATAACCGATATGTTCGGTGAGGACGAACGTCTCGATCAGACGATCGTCCAGAAGGATACCACCAAGAACACCGAGGAAGCTCTTATAGAGATATACAAGAAGCTCCGCCCCGGTGAGCCTCCTACGGTGGACAGCGCTCTTGCACAGCTCAATATGCTGTTCTTCGATGCCAAGAGATATGATCTTGCATCGTTCGGACGCTATAAATACAACAAGAAGCTCGGTATCGCCACGAGAATATCGGGTCATTACTGCGCACGCCCCATCGCAAACCCCATGACAGGCGAGATACTTGCCGATACCGGCGAGCTCATAACCTACGACAAAGCCTGCGAGATCGAACAGGCGGGCGTTGATGAGGTATGGCTCTCCGTCGAGCACAAGGAAGTGTATGTCGCTCCTACGGGTGAGGTGCACAATCAGGTCGAGACCAAGGAGATCAAGGTCATCGGCAACGGCATGGTGGATATCACGGGCTACTGCGATATCGACCCCGCTCAGTTCGGCATAAACGAGAAGGTGTCCTTCAAGGTGTTGCGCGAGATAATCGAGGCGGCTGCCGACAAGGACGAGCTCGAGGAAATGATAACCAAGAGGATAGACGAGCTTATCCCCAAGCATATCATACTCGATGATATCTATGCTACGATAAGCTATTTCCTCAACCTCTGCGAGGGTGTCGGCACAGTCGATGATATCGACCACCTCGGCAACAGACGCATCAGGAGCGTCGGAGAGCTGCTCCAGAACCAGTTCAAGATCGGCTTTACAAGAATGGAGCGCGTTATCCGCGAGCGTATGAACACATCCACTCAGGATATGACAAATATGACTCCGCAGGCGCTCATAAATATCAGACCCATAACCGCAGCTATCAAGGAATTCTTCGGATCCTCGCCGCTGTCGCAGTTCATGGATCAGAACAATCCGCTTGCAGAGCTTACTCACAAGAGACGTCTTTCCGCACTCGGCCCCGGCGGTCTTTCCAGAGACCGTGCAAGCTTCGAGGTGCGTGACGTACATTATTCCCACTACGGAAGAATGTGTCCTATCGAGACTCCCGAAGGACCCAACATCGGACTTATCTCCTATCTTGCGTCCTTCGCAAGGATAAACAAGTACGGCTTTGTCGAGGCACCCTACAGACGTGTTGACAAGGCTACCGGCGTTGTCACCTCCGAGGTCGTATATATGACCGCGGATATGGAGGACAATTATACCGTTGCTCAGGCGAACGAGCCTCTTACCGAGGACGGAAAGCTCGCCCGCCCGATCGTAAATGCGCGCTACCGCGATCAGATACTTGAATGCGAGCGCGAAAGAATAGACTATATGGACGTATCACCGAAGATGGTCGTATCCATTGCGACCGCGATGATACCGTTCCTTGAGAATGACGATGCGAACCGTGCTCTCATGGGCGCGAACATGCAGCGTCAGGCGGTGCCTCTGCTCAAGACGGAAGCGCCTATCGTCGGCACGGGTATGGAATACAAGGCCGCTGTCGATTCGGGCGTATGCGTTATATCCAAGCATGACGGCGTTGTTGACAGGGTATCTGCCGACGAGATCGTCATAAAGGAAGGCACAGGCGCTACAAACACCTACAAACTCATAAAATTCAAGCGCTCCAACCAGGGTACCTGCATAAATCAGAGACCGATAGTAAGCAAGGGCGAGGAAGTCCATGTCGGACAGGTGCTTGCCGACGGTCCTGCGACCTGCAACGGAGAGATATCTATCGGAAAGAATGCCCTTATCGGCTTCATGACGTGGGAGGGCTACAACTACGAGGATGCCGTTCTGCTCAACGAGCGCGTTGTCCGTGAGGATATATACACCTCGATCCATATCGAGGAATACGAGTGCGAGGCAAGAGATACCAAGCTCGGCCCCGAGGAGATCACAAGAGATATCCCCAATGTCGGAGATGATGCTCTGAAGGATCTCGACGAGAACGGCGTTATCCGCATCGGCGCAGAGGTAAGACCCGGCGATATCCTTGTCGGCAAGGTTACCCCCAAGGGCGAGACGGAGCTTACCGCAGAGGAAAGGCTCCTGCGCGCGATATTCGGCGAAAAGGCAAGAGAGGTCAGGGACAATTCCCTCAAGGTGCCTCATGGCGAAGCCGGTATCGTTGTTGACGTGAAGGTGTTCACAAGGGAGAACAGCGACGAGCTCAGCCCCGGAGTGAACAAGCAGGTAAGATGCTATATCGCACAGAAGAGAAAGATCTCGGTCGGCGACAAGATGGCGGGCCGCCACGGAAACAAGGGCGTCGTTTCGAGGATACTCAAATCCGAGGATATGCCCTTCCTTGAAGACGGCACACCGCTCGATATCGTGCTCAATCCTCTGGGCGTTCCTTCCCGAATGAATATCGGACAGGTGCTCGAGGTGCATCTCGGCATGGCTGCGAGAACTCTCGGCTGGAAGGTCATGACGCCTGTATTTGACGGCGCTCACGAGTCGGATATCCGCGAGATGTTCAGGCAGGCCGGCATTCCCGAGGACGGCAAATTCAGGGTGCGCGACGGACGCACGGGCGAATACTTCGATAACCGCGTAACTGTCGGCATCATGTACTATCTGAAGCTGCATCACCTTGTTGATGACAAGATACACGCACGTTCCGTAGGTCCTTATTCACTCGTAACGCAGCAGCCCCTCGGCGGTAAGGCGCAGTTCGGCGGTCAGCGTTTCGGAGAGATGGAAGTATGGGCTCTCGAGGCATACGGCGCTGCATACTGCCTGCAGGAGATCCTTACCGTAAAGTCGGACGATACGATCGGACGTGTAAAGACCTACGAGGCTATAGTGAAGGGACAGAACGTTCCCAAGCCCGGCGTTCCCGAGGCGTTCAGAGTGCTCATCAAGGAGCTGCAGTCGCTCGGACTCGATATCAGGGTGCTCGATGAGAACGATCAGGAGATCGACCTCAAGCAGAACTTTGACGACGAGGACGACGGAATGCCGCAGCCTGTATCTGCTCCCGAGGATTCGGACGATTATGCCAATGATCTCGGTGACGGAAGATACGAAAACGGCGATCTCGACGAGGGATTCACGCTCGATGATGACGAAAGCGATGATTACGACGACTCTGACGATGCCGATGATCCGGATGATATCGACGGAGATGATGCTGATCTCGATGATTTCGATCTGGACAGCGATACTGCCGGCGATGACGATCTGCTCTGATCGCACCGGCGCAGAGAGAATGCGTGAAGCACAGAAAAGATATATATTCTTTGCCGAATAAATAAAAGGAGTGCTTAGCTGTTGGAATTCAATGTGTTTAATTCTATAAAGATCGGTCTTGCCTCTCCCGAAATGATACTTTCGTGGTCGCACGGTGAGGTGGAAAAGCCCGAGACCATAAACTACAGAACGACCAAGCCCGAAAAGGACGGCCTTTTCTGCGAAAGGATATTCGGGCCTACCAAGGACTGGGAATGCCACTGCGGAAAATACAAGAAGATACGCTACAAGGGCAAGATATGCGAGCGCTGCGGCGTTGAGGTAACACGCGCAAAGGTAAGACGCGAAAGAATGGGTCATATCACCCTTGCGGCGCCCGTATCGCATATATGGTACTTCAAGGGTACGCCTTCGAGGATCGGTCAGGTGCTCGAGGTATCCCAGAAAAGGCTCGAGGAAGTGCTTTATTTCACGAAATATATCGTGACCGATCCCGGCAGCACCGAGCTTATCAAAAACCAGATGCTCACCGAGAAGGAATATGACGATATGCGCGAGAAGTATGAGGACGATTTCTCTGCTTCGATGGGCGCAGAGGCCATAAAGGAGCTTCTCGAGGAGTACGATCCCGCAAGATATGACAGATATTTCAATATGCATATCGGCGAGATATCGGAGCTTATCGGTCTTTCCGAGAGCGAGATAACCGATTTTCTCGCAAGGAGAAAATATGTCGTTACCGACAACGGTATGTGCGAGAGCTTTGCGGTCGGTGATGTAGTAAAGAGATCGCAGTATCTCGAGGATATCGCGGAATACAATATCGACCGCCGCGCCGAGAAGAGCGAACATCTCATAAAGTGTACGACAGGCTCGGAATATATCGAGGAGCTTATCGAACAGAATATGGAAAAGGCGCTTTCCGACGACAAGTACGCCGATATCTCTGACAGGAGCAAATGGATAGACAATCTGCTCTGGGTATCGGAGGAGCTCAAGAAGGAGCTCGCCGATCTCCCCAACGGACAGAAGAAGATAAAGCTCCTCAAGCGTCTTGAGATAATCGAGGCTTTCAGGATATCCGGCAACAAGCCCCAGTGGATGGTGATGGATGTCATCCCCGTCATCCCGCCCGATATCCGTCCTATGGTACAGCTCGACGGCGGCAGATATGCCGTATCCGATCTGAACGATCTCTACAGACGTGTCATAAACCGCAACAACAGACTTAAAAAGATGCTCGAGCTGCGTGCTCCCGACATCATCATAAGGAACGAGAAGAGAATGCTGCAGGAGGCTGTGGATGCCCTTATCGACAACGGCAGACACGGCAGACCTGTTACAGGTCCCAACAACCGTGCGCTCAAATCGCTTTCCGATATGCTCAAGGGCAAGCAGGGACGTTTCAGACAGAACCTGCTCGGCAAGCGTGTCGATTATTCCGGACGTTCCGTTATCGTTGTAGGCCCCGAGCTGAAGATGTATCAGTGCGGCCTTCCCAAGGAGATGGCTCTGGAGCTCTTCAAGCCCTTCGTAATGAAGAGACTTGTCGATATCAAGGCTGTCAATAATATCAAGTCCGCAAGGAAAATGGTGGACAGGGCAAAGACAGAGGTATGGGATGCGCTCGAAAATGTCATAAAGGATCATCCCGTAATGCTCAACCGTGCGCCTACGCTTCACCGTCTGGGTATACAGGCATTCGAGCCGATACTCGTCGAGGGACGTGCTATAAAGCTCCACCCGCTCGTATGTACGGCGTTCAACGCCGACTTCGACGGCGACCAGATGGCGGTGCATCTGCCGCTCTCTGCGGAGGCACAGGCTGAAGCAAGATTCCTCATGCTCGCTGCTAACAACCTCCTCAAGCCTTCCGACGGACGCCCCGTTGCTGTTCCTTCGCAGGATATGGTTCTCGGTTCGTATTATCTGACAATGAAGAAGGACGACAAGGACGAGAACGGCAACTATATCGAAAAGGGCGCGGGCAAGGTGTTCCGCGATATAAACGAAGCACTCATGGCATACGGAGAGGGGCTCGTATCGCTCCAGGCTCCGATCAGGGTGCGCATATCCAAGGAGATCGGCGGCAGGACGGTATCCAAGATAATCGACTGCACAGTCGGCAGACTGATATTCAACGAGAATATCCCGCAGGATCTCGGCTATGTTGACAGAACGAACTCCGAGAACCAGTTCAATCTCGAGATCGACTTCATGGTAAAGAAGAAGCAGCTCTCGCAGATAATCGAGAAGTGCATAAGGATACACGGCACTACCGCGACTTCCGAGGTGCTCGACAAGATCAAGGCGATGGGATACAAGTATTCCACACTTTCCGGACTTACAGTCGCTGTATGCGATGCGATCATACCCAAGGAGAAGAAGGATATCATCGCTTCTGCCGACAAGAAGATCGAAAAGGTCAATACTATGTTCAAGCGCGGCTTCATATCCCGTGCCGAGAAATCAAAGAGATTCGTAAGCGTATGGAACGACGCGACCGAGGAGGTCACGGATGCGCTCCAGAACGGTCTTGACAAATACAATCCGATATTCATGATGGCAGATTCCGGAGCCCGCGGCTCCATGAACCAGATCCGTCAGCTCGCCGGAATGAGAGGACTTATCGCCAATACCTCCGGTTCGACGATCGAGATGCCTATCAGAGCCAATTACCGTGAGGGTCTTAACATCCTCGAATACTTCATTTCCTCCAGAGGTGCGCGTAAGGGACTTGCCGATACCGCGCTCAGAACAGCCGACTCGGGATATCTTACCAGACGTCTTGTCGATGTATCGCAGGATGTCATCATCCACGAGGACGACTGCGGCACCACCGAGGGTATCGAGATATACACGATCATGAACGGCAATGAGGTCATCGAGCCGCTCTCCGAGCGTCTCGTGGGCAGATATCTGCTTGAGGATCTCGTTGACAAGGAAACAGGCTCCGTTATAATGAGCAAGAACAAGCTCATGAACGTCAGCGACGCCAAGAAGGTGGCTGACAGCGGCGTAAAGAGGATAAAGATACGCTCCGTGCTCGAATGCCGCGCCAAGAACGGCGTGTGCGCAAAGTGCTACGGCGCGAACCTTGCATTCAATACAACGGTCACGGTCGGCGAGGCTGTCGGCGTTATCGCCGCTCAGTCGATCGGTGAGCCCGGTACACAGCTTACGATGAGAACCTTCCACACGGGCGGTATCGCCAACGCGGAGGATATCACACAGGGTCTTCCCCGTGTCGAGGAACTTTTCGAGAGCAGACGTCCCAAGAATGCGGCTATAATCTCTCGCCTGGACGGTATTGTAAGCATCAGGGAAGAAAAGAAGGTCAAGAACGTTATCGTTACCGATGCGGAGAACGAGATCGAAGAGGTCTATGCTGTTCCCTACGGCTACAAGATCAAGGTCCATGAGGGAGATGCCGTGAAGAAGGGCGATACCCTTACCGAAGGCTCGATATATCCCAACGATATACTTTCTGTGCTCGGCGAAGAGGCTGTCCAGAATTATATCATCAACGAAGTACAGAAGGTATACCGTCTGCAGGGCGTTGATATCAACGACAAGCATATCGAAGTAATCGTGCGCCAGATGCTGCGCAAGGTCAAGGTAGAGGACGGCGGATCGAGCTATCTGCTCCCCGGCTCTCTCATCGACAAGATGGAGGTCGAGGTGAAGAACAAAGAGATACGCGCCCGCATAGAGGCAGGCGAGACCGATCTCAGGGAGATAACCTATGCTCCTGTGGTACAGGGTATCACAAAGGCATCGTCCAATTCCGAGAGCTTCCTTTCAGCCGCTTCCTTCCAGGAAACAACAAAGGCGCTCACCGATGCGGCTATCAAGGGCAAGTCCGATAAGCTGCTCGGACTCAAGGAGAACGTGCTCATCGGTAAGCTCATCCCCGCAGGAACGGGTATGGATATATACAATAATGTTCAGGTCGTTCTCAATGAGACAGGCGATCATGTTCAGCATACGGCTCCCTCATCCCCGGTCATCCCTTCGGCACCGCACTCCGGGATGATGAGTCCGTCGAACAGCCTTGACGGTATAAATATGGGATTTGGCAGCATAACCGATGCAGACAGCATCAATGCACTCAAAAAAATAGGGACATTGAAGCTCCCCAAGGAATAAGCATTTTATAGTCAGAATGCAACAAAAACAACAGGCGTACTTCGGTATGCCTGTTTTTTATGCAAAAAGACGGGAAATTTTGAGCATAAACCCCTTGACAAACGGCAGAATAATGTGTATAATAATAAAATGTGTTGAGTAGTATCTTGACATAAATCTTTTGAAAGGAGATGGATGAATGCCAACCTTTAATCAGCTGGTACGCAAGGGCAGACGTGTTCTCGAAAAGAAATCCACGGCGCCCGCACTTCAGAAGGGCTATAATGCCAAGAAGAAGATAGCGATCGACCTCAGCTCGCCTCAGAAAAGAGGAGTATGCACAGCGGTAAGAACGGCTACACCTAAGAAGCCTAACTCCGCAATGAGAAAGATCGCCAGAGTAAAGCTCACTAACGGAAACGAAGTGACAGCTTATATCCCCGGTATCGGTCATAACCTTCAGGAGCACTCTGTTGTTCTCATCAGAGGCGGAAGAGTTAAGGATCTCCCCGGTGTGCGTTACCACATCATCAGAGGAACACTTGATACTCAGGGCGTTGCCAAGAGAGGTCAGGCCCGTTCCAAGTACGGCGCAAAGAGACCCAAGGCAGGCGCAGCCAAGTAAGCATCGGCTCGATAAGCCGGCGCACATTCTGTAGAAACTCAATGAAGACCACGGCAGTTTACGGCTGATGAAGACCTGATAACTGTGCAGATTCATTTTATATATCATATATATAATGTCTCTTGCATGGACAGCGTGTCATCTATACGGCGAAAGCCTGTGGAATGAAACGAGTACCTATGATATCATTTTTATGAAGGAGGGAAGTATTGTGCCAAGAAGAGGCAGAATAGCAAAGCGTGAGGTCCTGAGCGACCCCGTTTACAATTCCGAGATCGTTACACGCCTTGTGAATAATATCATGCTCGACGGCAAAAAGGGCGTAGCACAGAAGATAGTATACGGTGCGTTCGATATCGTTGCAGAGAAGACAGGCAAGGAGGCTCTTGAGGTCTTTGAAGCAGCGCTTGAGAACATCATGCCCGTACTCGAGGTAAAGGCTCGCCGTGTCGGCGGTGCAACATACCAGGTGCCTATGGAGGTAAAGCCCGAGAGAAGACAGACACTCGGACTCAGATGGCTTACCGCATATTCACGTGCAAGAAGCGAAAAAACAATGAAGGAAAAACTCGCAGCCGAGATAATCGACGCTTCAAACGGTGTGGGCGGTGCCTGCAAGAAGCGCGACGATACTCATAAGATGGCTGAAGCAAATAAGGCGTTTGCTCATTACAGATGGTAACCCCTTATTCGGCTTGCTGTGAGTGTTCGCAGTAACGAATGGAGGAAAACTTATGCCAAGAGATTGTTCTCTTGAAGATACCCGAAATATTGGTATAATGGCGCATATCGATGCCGGCAAGACCACTACGACAGAGAGAATCCTTTTCTATACAGGCGTTAACTATAAGATAGGTGAAACTCACGACGGCGCGGCAACGATGGACTGGATGGCACAGGAGCAGGAAAGAGGCATCACGATCACTTCCGCTGCAACTACCTGCCACTGGAAGAACCACAGGATCAATATTATCGACACCCCGGGCCACGTTGACTTCACTGTTGAGGTCGAGCGTTCGCTCAGAGTTCTGGACGGTTCCGTTACAGTACTCTGCGCAAAGGGCGGCGTTGAGCCGCAGACCGAAACAGTTTGGCGTCAGGCCGACAAATATAAGGTTCCCCGTCTCGTATATGTCAACAAGATGGACATTATGGGCGCGGACTTCTACAATGTACTCAATATGCTCAAGGACAGGCTGAAGTGCAACGCTGTTCCTATCCAGCTCCCTATCGGGTTCGAGGACAGCTTCAAGGGCATTATCGACCTCGTTGAAATGAAGGCATATGTTTACTATGATGATCTCGGAAAGGATATCCGTGAGGAGGAGATCCCCGAGGATATGAAGGAAGAGGCTCAGAAATACCACGAGGCTCTTGTTGAGCACGTTGCCGAGCAGGATGACGAGCTCATGCAGAAGTATTTCGACGGTGAAGAGCTTTCTATCGACGAGATCAAGAGATGCATCAGAAGCTCGACGATCGCAAACAAGATGGTACCCGTATGCTGCGGTACATCCTACAGGAACAAGGGCGTTCAGAAGCTCCTTGACGCTATCGTTGACTATATGCCGTCGCCTATCGATATCCCCCATATCAAGGGCGTGAACCCTGATACGGGTGAAGAGGTCGAAAGACCTTCCGACGACAAGGCACCGTTCTCCGCACTTGCATTCAAGATCGCTACCGACCCGTTTGTGGGCAAACTGTGCTATTTCCGCGTATATTCCGGTACGGTCAACGCGGGCGAGACAGTTCTCAATGCGACCAAGGACAAGTCTGAGAGAATGGGACGCATACTCCAGATGCACTCCAACCACAGAAAGGATATCGAGACTGTATATGCAGGAGATATCGCTGCCTGCGTCGGCGTGAAGAACACGACAACAGGTGATACTCTCTGCGATCCCAAGGCTCCCGTT
>JAILFE010000017.1 GCA_024697725.1 Oscillospiraceae bacterium | reverse complement strand
ATACCGCAGCCTGTGGCGCACCTTCTATGATACTATAGGTATAAAGGAAAGATACAATCCCCGCTGCCGGATGACGCACTGTCTGAAAAGATTCTGGTCGCACATGACCGAATTTACCGATGATACCGATACCTCCTCTGCTCTCACAGACGGAAATACCGACACCCGCCGCATAGAAAACAAATCTCCCGAAAGGTCATGATGACCTTTCGGGAGATTTGATGTTTATTATCGCTTATATATCGGAATCTATACTCCATTGTACATTGAGGTATAAACGAATGGTCTGACCGAGATCATATCATTCTCAACAACAAAAGAATACAGCGCACGTTCTGTTTTTCCGTTATCATCATAATCTACACTGTCATATATAAAAACGATCATATTGCCTTCTTTTTTTATACTCGGACGTTTATCATTATTGTATTCAGTAAAATAATCGAGATCGTACTCATTAAGTTTGCTGATAATAAAAAGATTCACATCCGAATCATTTGTTGGTCTTAAAAGGACGGACTCCGAGTCTGCGGGAAACTCATCATTCAGATCCTTGCAGAACCGCAAAATATCTTCCTTATGTTCGATAACATAATTGACCATAGTAGTCTGATGCACATTTATATCATTATCGAGAATATAATAATCCTCAGACAGATCGTCCGTCATTTTCAGGTATTTGATAAGGAAAGCAGATAATGATACAGATAATAACACCAAAGCGATCAAGAATAATTTTTTCATGCTTTCACCCATTACATTCAATAAAACCATTCGTCTCCAATTACAGCAAACGACACCGAAACTGCCGCATTCAGTCTGCGCAGAGCTTTGCCTGACTGAAAGTACGGTTTCAAATGTCGTTGACTATATGGTTTATTGCATCGGCAGAAGCCTGTTATTCTACCGAGATAATATAATAATATACGGGCTGACCGCCGTTGATGAAATTCACATCCGCAGCCTGACCGAACTTTGAGGTCACGAGCTGCTGGAGCTCTTCCGCCTTCTCATCGGTGACATCCGCTCCGTAGATAACTGTGATATATGCCGCACTGCCCTTTGCGAGCTTGCGTATCACCTTGTAGGCGGCTTTGTTGATCTCCTTTTCGATAACTCCGAGCTTTCCGTTTTCAAGACCGATTATCTCGCCCTTTTTGATCTGTTTGCCGTCAAGCTCGCTGTCCCTTGCCGCAAAAGTTACAAGTCCCGTAGATACGTTCTCCATAGCCTTGGTCATATTAAGGCGGTTGGAATCGAGATCGCCGTCGGGATCATAATTCATCATAGCGGTGATGCCCTGCGGGATCGTGCGCGACGGTATCACGCATATCCTTCTGTCCGAAAGCTTGACCGCCTGCTCTGCCGCCATTATGATATTCTTGTTGTTCGGCAGCACGAATACGGTCTCGGCGGGAACGAGATATGCCGCGTTGATTATATCGTCCGTAGAGGGGTTCATGGTCTGACCTCCGCGGATTATATGATCTGCGCCGAGATTGCGGAACATCTCCTCAACGCCCGCGCCGTTTGCAACAGCCGCAAATCCGAACGGCTTAACCGGCTCGGCGGGAACGATATGCCTTTCGTGTGCGACACGCGCATCCTTTGCCTTGTTTTCATGCTGTTCGCGCAGATTGTCTATTTTCAGATTGACGAGCTGTCCGAAGGTGAGCCCTTCTTCGATCGCCTGACCGGGATGATCGGTATGGACATGGACTTTGATGATATTGTCATCATCGACAACGAACACGCAGTCGCCTATCGTGCCGAGGAAAGCCTTCAGCCTTGATGCATCGGCGCAGTTCCTGCCCTTTTTCACGATAAATTCCGTGCAGTAACCGAATGTTATAACATCATCGTCGAAATCGCCGACGGTCGTATTCATAGACGCTGCTGCCGGAGAGGATGCCTTATAATCGGGCTTTACGGGCTCTTTTCCCATAAATACGTCTCTCATCGCCTCAAATATGATGACAAGACCCTTTCCGCCCGCATCAACGACATCTGCTTTTTTCAGCACATCGAGCTGCTCCTTGGTCTTTGCAAGGGCATCTTCCGCCGCTTTGCAAACCTCGCCCCAGAGCGCGGCTGTATCATCGGTAGTCTTTGCCATTTCGGCAGCCTTCTGTGCCGCCATTCTCGCAACGGTAAGTATCGTGCCTTCGGTAGGCTTCATGACAGCCTTGTATGCATTCTCAACGCCGATCTTCAGCGCCTCGGCTATATCATTGCAGGATGCGTTCTCCTTGCCCTCAAAGCCCTTTGAGATGCCCCTGAAAAGCAGCGAAAGTATAACCCCGGAGTTTCCTCTTGCACCGCGCAGCAGTGCCGATGCGCATATATCCGCGACCCTGCCGGCGCCGAGCCCGTCGGCTGACTGCTCGAGCTCCTTGAGAGCGTTGTTCATGGTCATCGACATATTTGTTCCCGTATCTCCGTCGGGAACGGGGTATACATTGAGTTCGTCCACCTCGCGGCGTCTGTTCGAGATCGTCACGGCGGCGGACATATAGGCATTTTTCAGTGTCTGTCCGTCTATCATACAGCTCGTGCCTCCGTACTATGATCTTATGCCGTCAACAAAAACAGTGACCTTTGCGATCTTCAGACCTGTTTTTTCCTCAACGGCATATTTTATTTTTTGTGCGGCATTGCCGGAAACAGCCGATATATTCGTGCCGTATACGACAGTGATATGCACAGCGATATACAGCTTTCCGTTCCTGACCGAAACAGCGACCCCATTGTCATTATATGCGCCGTTTTTGAGGAACCTGAAAAAGCTGTGCAGCTTATCCTCGGAATTCAGCGCAGCGACACCAAAGCAGTCCGCAGACGCATATCTCACGAGATCGGCTATATAGTTATACGAAAGCTCGATCTTACCAAGATAATTATCAACAGCTATCAATATTAGCTCTCCAATCCGCCTCGTAATTCAGCAATAACACCCGAAAATACGGTGTCTGCCATACAGCAATAATATTATATCACACTTTTCCCGATATTGCAAGTACACTATGCAAAGTTTTGGAGGGCAGCCCGTTCAGCGCAGCAACGCCTGCTAAAAGAATAAATAAGAAATAAGAATTATAAATTAAGGTATCGACCTGCGGTCGATACCTTAATTATTCTTTATTCTTTTTCATTTATTTTATATGATATATGTCTGAAAAGCCGGATCATTTCTTGCGAGTATAGCACGTCCTTGTATAGCTGATATCTCCCCCGACCGTTTCGCCGACTGTCAGGATGTAATCATCCCTGTCAAACTCGGGGAAGAACGTATCGCCGTCATCTATGACGATATCCACCTCGGTCAGGAACAGCTTGTCCGCTATGGGCAGAGCCTCCCTGAAAAGACCGTACCCGCCCGCTATATATATATCCCTGCCGGGCGCATATTTTTCTGCCTTTTCAAGGGCTTCACCGAGTGACCTTGCCGATACTATATTTTCACCGTCGAGCACCATCGTGCCCGATACTATGATATTCATCCTGTCCGGCAGAGGATGGCCTATCTCCTCATAGGTTCTTCTCCCCATGATGACCGTATTCCCTGTGGTGAGCTCCCTGAACTGTTTCTGTTCTCCCTTGATGCGCCACGGTATCATTCCGTTTCGCCCTATAACATTGTTTCTTGAACGTGCTGCGATTATCGCTGTCATTTTTTCCTCCTTATCACCGGATCACCGGCTGCTTTTCCTCACGGGTACAAGCTCGATATATCCTCTTTCGCCTATCGGCCGGAGCTGTATCCTCGGATTCGTGTCATCCCACTCATAGCCTATGAATGCGGGATCGTACTTCTTTTCGGCATCCCATATCTCGTTTATCGCAGATGCATAGCAGTCCTCCTCGAACGGCTCACCTCTGAACAGAAGATACGATGCTGCCGGCAGATCAATGATATCAAAGCCCTCAGGTATCGTACCGTTATAATCCGCCTCTACCTCAACTCCCTGTACATACTCGTTTGTGACTGGTTTTCTCATATTCTTCGGGAGCCACAGGCATACAGGCTCGCTGCTGATAGATCTTATGCTCGTGAGCAGTCCCCATACATCGCAGCCGACCTCATCACAATAGCTGAAATACTCATCCGCCTTTATACCGCGCTTGATGATGACCTTTCTTGCGGGCTTTTCGATCACCTGAATAAATACATTCCTTGTTTTGCTCATATCCTTCACATTCCTTTCTTCATCTCTGATGTTGATAAGATAAGGAGTAAAAAGCCAGACAGGGACCGGGCTCTGTGCGTATTCCTTAGGATTGCAGCCGAATTCACGTCTGAATGCGCGCTGATATCCGTCAACGCTCCCGAACCCGATATCCATAGCAGCGTCAAGCACGGAAATATCTTCATCCCTGAGCCTCAGAGCCGACTGCGACAGTTTCAGGCGCCTTATATATACTGCCGGCGTCATACCGAGATATCTTATGAATAACTTTCTTGCGTACCACGGCGAAAAATTGACCGCTCCCGCAAGTTCTTCCATACCGATCTCCTCGGATATATGCTCTCTGATATGCTCCTGCATAGCTCTCACGGCTTTTCTCTGCTCTTCCATCTGTTCACCCCCTGTGAATAGATATTAACATAAACGAGCCTTTATTTTCTCGACTATTTTTGCTCTTTTCCCTCCTTCACAGAAGCAGCGATCCTGAATATCATATCCGGTATCACTGTGCTGCGGGTATAGTTATACTTTTCCGCTAACTCATCACTGCGGCCGAGCAGGGGGACTCCCGTAGCGGAATTGTCCGATACAGCCAGAAGCGCTATCGACGGCACCTCAAAAAGCGCAGCGAGACTGTAGAACGTCCCTGTTTCCATTTCGATAAGCTCTGCGCCCTGCGAACGTATCTCATCGAGATGCGTATATTCAAGCGATATGGAATCCGTGCAGAATACATCCGCTTTCATGAGATCATATCCGCACCGTTTTGCAAGGGCGATGACACTGTCCGTATATCCCATATCGGGATATATCCTCCTGTACGGTTCAAAAGCGGTGAGCTTATCCTCCAGATATCTGTCGGCATACACCCCGGAGATGCACACCCCCGGCGTGCAGAGATCCCCGATCTCATGCTTTGCAGTCAGTCCGCCTGCCGCGCCCGCAAAGATACAGCAGTCAAATTTCATATCCGCGCATATTATCGTGTGATCCAGCAGATTGCAGGCTCCCGATGCGACCTGCGCCCACGCAGCCTTCATCCCGTCCTTTTCCACAAGATATCCCGAGATATATGAATGCTTTGCAAGCTCCGTCACTTTATAGGAGGGATCCCTTATTATCCTTGTCGGCTTCCACCCGGGAGCGATAACGAGAGCATCATATTCCGTTTCGCTTTCAAATCCGAAGCATTCGTTATACATGACCCCCGAATTATATCTTTTCATATTTTCAAGCAGTTTCGACAGTTTCTCTTTCATATAAGCCCTCCCCCGCGGCGGCATCACAGTTATATACTGCCCTCTGTTGCAAAATGTCAAAAGGACATTTTGCAGGCAAAGGGCAGTATGACGTAGCGCTTGCGGCACTTTGTGACGCACCGCCGTCAAAGACGGCGGATTTCAAAATGTCTTTCAGATATTTTGAAATCGCGCGTAGTATAGTAAACGACTTTAGAAATTGCACATTCAGTCAAACAAAGCTTTGCATATATACTCGTTACCGATTTAATATGCCGATCCGAGCGGCGCAAAAACCATAAACGCAAGTTTTTGCTTGCTCTCATCAGGCAATTAATATCGCTGCCGAGTATATGAGCTTTGCGCAGACTGAATGCAGCAATTTCATTGTCGTTTACTATATGTCCTGAAATGTATTATACATTATACCGCAGGCAATGTCAATGACTGTAAAAATAATCTTCATAGTCTTGACATCATAACACTTTTGTGATATCATAAGGCTATGCCGATACAGTCATTTGCACTCTTTTAGGCATATTTCGGACTTGTGCAACAGGGATTCCGTTCCTTCGGGTCTTATGCCGGGAGCGATATATGACAGGGTTTTATATATTGATAAAGAGGCTTGAAGGAAATGAAGAAAAAATATATACATCTGATACCGCCAGCTCTCACACTGGTCGTGATGCTGCTCGTATTCATAATAAAGGGCGTATATCCTTTCGGAAACTCGGATATTGCATACTACGATATGATCGCGCATTATGTGCCGAATTATTCCCGCAATTATGAGATACTTCACGGAAACGATTCGTTCACATTTGACTGGCTCGTAGGCGCGGGCTGCGATATGACAGCCTCCTATTCGGGATTTACTCTTTTTCCTCTGAACTGGGTCTTTTTTTTCGTCAGACCCGAATATGTGCTCAGGTTCCTGTCGCTGTTCCTTACGATAAAGCTGATGCTGACCTCTGTCAGTATATCGGTATATCTGAAAAAAACATATGATACGGGCGATCTTATCCATATAGCGCTGTGTATGATATATACCGTTTCGGGATATGTCATGCAGCAGTACATGAATCTGTTTTTCCTCGATTCCATGATGATGTTCCCGCTGATCGTCCTGTCGATGCGGCATATGCACGATACAGGCAAGGGACTGCCGTATCTTCTTATGCTGAGCCTTCAGATGCTGAGCACCTGGTATCTCGGGTTCATGACGCTGCTTTATCTGCTGTTCTATTCCTTCGGGCTGCTGTTTCTCACTCCTAAGGAGAAAAGACCTCGTTTTGCGGCAGGAGTCGGGATATTCACCTTCGCTTCGATATCCATATCCGCCGTGACGACAATGCCGTCTCTTATATCCACGCTCACATCGACCCGCGTGGTCGATTACAGCTTCAGCCCGCTGCTCATCTTCAAATTCGGCAATCCAGAGCCCCAGTTCCTTGCACAGAAGATATTCACGATATTCAATACAGAGCTTGCTGCGGCATTCGCACTTATACTGTTATTCAGAAGATTTGTCAGAAAAGAAAAACTTACCGGAGAGACAGCCTTCCGGCTCTGTATGATGCTTCTGATGCTGATACCGGTCTTCAACGAAGCGATACATCTTATCTGGCACGGAGGCTCCTATGCGCATTTCCCGTACCGCTGCGGATATATCTACATATTTGCCGCGACCGAAGTCATCGCGCATCTGTGGGGAAAAACAACGCCTGGCAGGAACAGTATTACCGATAAAAAGCCCATGTCCAAAGTGCTCGCACCGGCTGCGGCGGCTGTGCTGCTGATATCCGGCACGGTACTGTTCGTTATAATGGGTCTTACCTTTGTTGACTGCGGGATATATGTAAAACACGGGATATACACATATTTCCCGATCATATTCATCCTCTGCACTGCGGCTTATATACTGCTCATACTGTTCTGCGGCAAAAAAGCGGGAGAATACACCTTCACCGCCGTTTCGATACTGCACGCCGCGATCGCTGCGGTGTGCTTCATAGCACCGATGGACCTCGGCGGCACAATGTCATATATTACCAGAAAACCGTCATATGAGGATAATATCGAACTGAGAGAGCAGGCTATGCTCGATAAAGACAGCCTTTCAAGGATCAAGATGTTCGATCCCGCGCTGTCGAGAAATTATTCGATGCTGCTCGGTACGCCGTCATTGACACAGTGGATGACGGATACCGCTCCCGAATTCAAAAAGAAAATGACCGAATTCGGATACTGCAGCGAATATGTCGTCAACTACGACTGGGGCGGAACACTGTTCAGCGACGCTCTGCTGAACGTCAAAAAGACAGCCGCCCTGAAGGACACACAGCTCCCGGAGCAGGTATACACAAAATACAGCGAAACGGATACATTTACTGTATACGATATAAATTATACGATACCGTTCGGACTGCTTGAAGACGACAGACTGCTGTCCCTTGATACGGATCAGTCGAAGATCACCATGTCAGACACCACGGTCTATACAAGTGATACGAGCGACGAGGACAGCTCCCTCTCGGAAGAAAGCACAGAGCGGTACATCCCCGACTTTTCGGCACAGATACAGACAGCCTCCGTGCTGCTTGGCGATGACAGTATGTTTACCGAGATATCACCCGATACTGCCGAGAGCATCGATCCCGTTGATCCGGATCATAAGAAGTCGTTCAGATATAATATCCATATAGAGACCCCGTCCGTTTTGTATGCATCGCTTGCGGAATATTCCTCCGTTACGGTCAACGGACAGAAGATCGGGAAAAATGTTTACGTACAGGATGACACTTATTCTTTTGAAGACCCCGGCTATACCCAGGCAGGCTATTTTGATGCCGGCGAGGATGTGGAGATAATCGTCAGCAACCGTACAGGCACGACCGCTAACGATCTGTTCGTGCTTCTGGATCTCGATGCGATGCAAGCCCTTTGCGACAGATACAACAGCTCCTGTGCTTCATCATACAAGGCAGGAAAGAACCGCCTCGATATCACAGCGGACGTGAAAGACGGCAGAAATTATATGTTCCTGCCGCTCGAATACCTTTCCGGCTGGAGCGCCGAGGCAAACGGCACTCCCGTAAAGATACACCCCGTTATGAACGGCACGTTCATGGCACTGGAGCTGCCCGACGGACACTGCGAAATAACCATGAGATTCAAAAACCCGCTCCTTGGCAAGGGTATCATGGTAAGCGTGTTCGGTATCATCACAGCGGCTGTGATACTGCTGTTCAAAAAGCGCGGCAAGGATATCACGGCGGTGCCGTTTGTCGGAAAGACAGCATATGTGCTGCTGAACACAGTGGCTGTCTCGGCGCTGGTGGTCATATACGTTCTTCCGTTACTGATATGATAATTTGGAGCTGACATGGAAACTGATACAAAAACCAAAAGAAGCCCTGCATCCGTATTTTTCCGGGTATTCGGCAGGACAGCAGACGCTGCTCTGGGTAAATTCCTGTATTTTGCGATCGCAGCAGAGCTTTTCTTCTGCACGATGTCTCTCTGGACCTCAGAAGAGATAGGGTATATCATATACTTTACCGTTCCCGACAGCCTTATCGGAAAAAGGCCGTCAAGACTTTTCAGCCTGCTCACCCATGCGGATATGAGCATACCGGTGGTACGGGCGATATTTTTCGCGATAACGCTCATCACGACTCTCTTCGCCGCATTTGCACTGTATCTTTTCATAAAAGATATAAAAGCCGGTCGGAACAAGCTACTTGTGATGCTCGGTATCGGTGTACTGATACAGATGACTCTGGACGGATATAAATACATGATGTGGGATTATGTCTCCATATCACTGTATATTGCGATGATGCTCGTATGCTATGCGGCATATTTCCTGCTGAAAACAGACAAAAGGTACATAGCCGTCATATTTGCGGCAGCTGCCGAGGCCATAGACTGCCGTGCGGTGCTTTTCCTTTTCCCAGTCACACTTACAGTGATATTCGTCAAGGCTGTACACAAGGAGAACAAGCAGCTCAAGCTGATGAATATGCTCTGCCTTGCAGCTGCATCGGCAGTGCTCGTTGTTTCGTTCACATCGGTGGATTTCGGCTTCAATGCGGACTCCGATACGATAGATGAGATGTTCGTACAGAGATTCCTTGAAATCGGCACCCCCGAAGAAAAGATCGACAAAGCCATATACGGCTTCAAGTTCGAGCCGTATCTCAGGGTGACCCCGAATGAACTCGTAGGCGACAGCTTCACGAACTGCTATTATGTAAAGGATATCGTATATGAGGATCATTTCCAGCTTTTGCTGCTGCTGTTTGCAGGGCTCATAATCCTTTACGACCACAAGGACGACACCTCCGAGGCTTCGGATAACGATACCAAGACCGCTGTCCCGGCGGCGGCAGAATGATGGGAGAAAACAACTATGTTCCTGAACAAGAACAAATGGGTCTTTGACAAAGAGCATTCATTTTATACAGACAGTGAAAATACGGTATCTACTGCATTTTCCGCCGATCAGCAGAACGGACTGCTTGCACTGGAGGATGATTCCTGGTGGTTTTCCTACCGTGCACAGGTCATAATCGGCAAGATGGATCGGTTTTTTGACAGATCAAAGCTGACTCTCGATATCGGCGGCGGAAACGGCTACACCTCAGGCAGAGCACAGAAGGAAGGCTATCGCATCGGACTTGTCGAGCCGTCATGGTCTGCCTGCATGAACGCAAAGCGCCGCGGGATCGAGACAGTCTGCTGCGGCTCGGTCACAGATGATTCGATACTTGACAGCTCTGTAGATCAGATGCTCCTGCTCGATGTGCTGGAGCATATAAAGGACGACAGGTCTTTCCTCAGACTGCTCAGGAAAAAACTGAAACGAAAAGGGCTTATTCTCATAACAGTTCCCGCGTTCATGTGCCTGTGGAGCAGCGAAGACGATGAAGCAGGACATTTCAGACGCTACCGCATAAGGGAGATAAGTTCTCTTCTGAGGGAATGCGGCTTCAGGATAAGATACAAAAGCTATTTCATGAGTTTTCTTTTCGTCCCGATACTGCTGATACGTGTGATGCTCGAAAAGCTCGGCATCCTGAAGCCTCAGCAGGAACGCAGCAGCGAGGAAAAGGAAAAGATAGCAAAGTCCCAGTTCAGATCCAGAAAAGGCATAGTAGATATCGCTCTCGGCATCTTTGAACGATTTGAAGCAAAGCTGATGGAAAAGAACGACCTGGTGCCTTTCGGCAGCAGTATAATCATAATCGCACAAAAAAACAAAGAATAATAGGCATAGCATAAGAGACGGCTGCCGCAGTCTCAGTGCCGGCAACTTTATTATGCAAGGGTAAATATCATGATAGGTTTCAATGTTCCTCCCGTGACAGGGAATGAGATAAAATACATAGCAGAAGCGATACAAAACAGAAAGATATCCGGCGACGGAGCATTTACTAAGCGGTGCAGCTCATTTATGGAAAAGCGCTTTGATGCCCCTCACGTCCTGCTGACCACGAGCGGCACGAGCGCCCTTGACATGGCGTGCATACTGTGCGGGCTCCACGCAGGAGATGAGGTCATACTGCCGAGCTATACCTTTTCGAGCACGGCAAACGCAGTCATACTCAGCGGCGCGACGCCCGTATTCACGGACATCCGCCCGGACACCATGAATATAGACGAGACAAAGATAGAGGCTGCGATAACCCCCCGCACACGCGCTATTATCGCAGTACACTATGCTGGCGTTGCCTGTGAGATGGACACGATAACGGATATCGCAAGAAGGCACGGTCTTTTTGTCATCGAGGACGCCGCTCAGGGTGTTATGAGCACCTACAAGGGCAGATATCTCGGTACGATAGGTGACTTCGGATGCTATTCCTTCCACGAGACAAAGAATTATTCCATGGGTGAGGGCGGAGCGCTGCTCGTGAATCATGACAGCGACCTTGAAAGGGCGGAGATCCTCCGCGAAAAGGGCACGAACCGTTCCAAATTCTTCCGCGGACAGATAGACAAATACACATGGGTCGATTTCGGCGACAGCTATCTGCCGAGCGAGATCAACGCGGCATATCTCTGGGCTCAGCTGGAAATGACAGATGATATCAACAGCGACAGGCTCAGAAGCTACAACAGATACATACAAGCCATCATGCCGCTCGCAGAGCAGGGCAGGACAGAGCTTCAGAGCATCCCCGATGGCTGTGTACACAATGCGCATATGTTCTATATGAAGCTAAGGGATCTTGCCGAAAGAACTGCTTTCATCGAACATATGAAAGCCAATGATATAACTGCCGTATTCCACTATGTCCCGCTGCATTCCGCACCCGCCGGGATAAAGTACGGCCGTTTTTACGGTGAGGATATCTTCACCACCGCAGAGAGCGAACGCCTTGTGCGTCTGCCCATGTACTATCATCTTGACGAGTCAGATCAGGACAAGGTGATAAACGCCGTTATGAGTTTTTTTGAATGATATGAAAAAAACAGATCTCAAGATATATCTTCTGCTGCATCTGCTGATGATGTTCATGTCCTTCGGCGGTGTGGTATCAAAAACAGCGGCGGGCGAGAGATTCCTGTCGTTCAGATGGATATGCCTTTACGGGGTACTGCTGCTGATACTGGGTATCTATGCTGTATTCTGGCAGCAGATACTGCATCATATAATGCTCAGCAAGGCATATGCCTGCAAAGCTGTGACCGTCGTATGGGGAATGATATGGGGAGCGGTGTTTTTCCATGAAAAGCTCACTCTCACGAATATACTCGGCGGAGCGCTCGTAATAGCCGGAGTGGTGCTTATCGCATCGGGAAAGGGATCAAATGACAACGCTGACTAAATATGCTCTTCTGTTCGTGCTGAGCACTCTGATATCGTCGTTCTCACAGATCCTTCTGAAAAAATCGGCGACGAAAAAATACGATTCAAAGCTGCGGGAATATCTCAATCTCCCGGTCATCACGGCGTATGCGGTGTTTTTCCTGTGTACACTGATATCTATGTACGCACTGAAGGTAGTCCCGCTTTCCATGTCCCCTCTGCTCGAAGCCACGGGATATATCTTCGTGACGATACTCAGCTTTTTCTTTTTCAAGGAAATACCAGATAAGAAACAGATCGCGGGACTGCTGCTGATACTTGCAGGTATTGCGGTCTATGCGATATAGTATGCCGCATAACAATTTTGATTAAAAAATACTGATCGACAAATGTCAAAGTATCTCCCGATCCGGAATCAGAAAGGTGATATCTCATGAAAGGAATAATACTCGCCGGCGGAAAAGGCACCCGGCTGTACCCGATGACAAAGGCAGTATCAAAGCAGCTTCTGCCGCTGTATGACAAACCGATGATATACTATCCCCTGTCGATACTCATGCTTGCGGGGATACGCGAGGTGCTGATAATATCCACTCCCGATGATACTCCATTATATGAGCGCCTTCTTGGCGACGGAAAAAGGATAGGCATGAGCTTCTCATATAAGGTGCAGTCCTCCCCGAGAGGGCTTGCCGATGCATTCATACTCGGTGAGGAGTTCATCGGCAGCGACAGCGTATGCCTCATACTCGGCGACAACGTGTTCTTCGGGCAGGATATGACGAGTACACTGCAGAAGGCTATGGATAAAAACAGCGGCGCTACCATATTCGGCTATCCCGTAAAGGATGCCCGCGCTTTCGGCGTTGTGGAATTCGATGAGAATTTCAGGGTGCTGTCGATAGAGGAAAAACCCGCCGTGCCCAAAAGCAATTATGCCGTACCGGGGCTTTATTTCTATGACAGCCGTGTTGCGGATATCGCAAAGAACGTAAAGCCCTCAGCCCGCGGCGAGATAGAGATAACCGCTGTGAACAATGCATATCTCGAAATGGGCGAGCTCGAAGTCATACTGCTCAGACGCGGCATGGCATGGCTCGATACCGGAACTCCCGGGAATATGCTGAAGGCGGCGGAATTTGTCGAGGCGATACAGGACAGACAGGGCTTCTACGTTTCATGTATAGAAGAGATAGCGTGGCGGCGCGGATTCATAACGACCGAGCAGCTCGAAAAGCTCGGCACGGAGCTTAAAATGACAAGCTACGGTGAATATCTGCTTGAGCTTGCCAAGGAGGAAATATGACTGTAATAGTGACCGGCGGCGCCGGATTTATAGGCTCGAATTTTATATTCTATCTTCTGGACAGATACCCCGACGACAGGGTGGTGTGCCTTGACAAGCTCACCTATGCGGGAAATCTCTCTACTCTCGACAGTATAATGAATGACCCGCGCTTCAGGTTCGTCAAGCTCGATATCTGCGACCGCGAAGGGGTATACTCCCTGTTTGAGCAGGAGCATCCCGATATCGTCGTGAATTTCGCGGCGGAGAGCCATGTTGACAGGAGCATTGAGGATCCTTCGGTATTTTTGCAGACGAATATCATCGGCACGGGAGTTCTTATGGATGCCTGCCGCAAATACTCCGTAAAGCGCTTTCATCAGGTGAGCACAGACGAGGTGTACGGCGATCTCCCGCTCGACAGACCCGATCTCTTCTTCACCGAGAATACTCCTCTCCACACAAGCAGCCCCTATTCATCTTCAAAGGCGGGAGCCGATCTTCTTGCGATGTCGTATCACCGCACCTACGGTCTGCCCGTCAGCATATCGCGCTGCTCGAACAATTACGGTCCCTATCAGTTCCCCGAAAAGCTCATACCGCTGATGATATCCAACGCACTTTCCGACAAGCCCCTTCCCGTCTACGGCGAGGGCATAAATGTGCGTGACTGGCTCTATGTCGAAGATCACTGCAAGGCGATAGACCTTATCATGCGCAAGGGCAGAACGGGCGAGATATACAACGTCGGCGGACACAACGAGATGAAGAACATCGACATCGTGCGCCTGATATGCAAAGAGCTCGGCAAGAGCGAATCACTCATCACCTTCGTGACAGACCGCAAGGGTCACGATATGCGATATGCGATAGATCCCACAAAGATACATACCGAACTGGGCTGGCTCCCCGAAACGAGATTTGAGGACGGCATAGTAAAGACGATAAGGTGGTATCTCGACAACAAAAGCTGGTGGGAGGCTCTTCTGTAATATTATTATGACCGCAGCATCCGAAATTACGGGTTCCTGCGGTCATTATTATTATCGCTGAATTGCAAAGCCGTTATTCTGTGCTGTCATACACATAACAAACGCGGTATAACAGCAGGGGCTCCCCGCCGCGGGATAACAGAACAGCCGCTATTCACTGACAACGCGATATGCCTGCGGGGGCTCCCCGCCCCGCCGCAAAAGTAAAACTTGACATTTCTGCAATAATATGTAATACTTATAAGTGCAGGAATCGCCTGCATGAATGACCGCATTTACACTATACCACCATTTTCAGAAGGAAGTGTGTTGATGAATACTATAGATACGAGCCCCGGACCGAAGACGAAGCTGATAAATAGCATAATACTATTGACTGCAGGTACGGCAGTCAACTTTCTTCTGTCCGTGCTGGCACATACGCTCGGACTTCCGCTGTATCTCGACAGCATAGGCACAATAGTTGTATCTGCGATAGGCGGATTTATCCCGGGTATATGCATCGGCATAATCACAAATATGATAAACTGCATAAACGACCCTGCGTCTGTATACTATGCGATCATAAGTATACTTATCGCTGTTGCGGCAGTTGTTTTCAACAAGAAAAAACCTCTTAGCTTCAGATCCCCGCTGCATCTGCTCTTCCTTACACTGACACTCGCATTTATCGGCGGAGGGATCGGCACCTTTATCCCGTGGCTCATCGACGGACTGGAATTCGACAACAACACGATCAGTGAAAAGCTCACGGAGATCGGCATGAGCCTTCCATCGGCACAGCTCACCGGCAATCTGATAATGGATATTCTCGACAAGGCTGTGTCCGTCATACTTTCTGTGTCGATAATAAGCCTGATCCCCGACAGGATAAAGGAAAAACTGCATTTTTCCGCGTGGAAGCAGCACCCGCTCACCAACGAACAGACCAGAACGATCAATAAAATGCAATGCCGCACCCTGTCGCTGCGGACAAAGATAATGCTCGCGTTCTCGTCATCGCTGATACTGCTCGCCGCATTTGCGACAGGCATCAGCTATGTCCTGTTCAGAGATGCAACTATAAGTCAGCATATAAAATTCGTAAGCGGAATCACTACCATTATGACGGATATAGTAAACGGCGATGATGTCGACAGGTTCATCTCCGAAGGTCATTCTGCCGAAGGCTACGATGAAACGGAAAAAAAGCTCGAATTGCTGCTGAAAAGCGATGATGATATCGAATATATCTATGTATACCGCATCGAGAATGACGGCTGCCATGTCGTTTTCGATATCGACACTTCCGAACAGGCAGGCGCAGAACCCGGCGATATCATACCTTTTGATTCATCCTTTGCGTCCTATATACCCACACTGCTCGCAGGCGGCGAGATAGAGCCGATAATAACCGACGATACCTACGGTCATCTGCTCACGGTATACAAGCCGATCTTCGACAGCAGCGGAAAATGCGTGTGCTATGCAGCCGCCGATGTGCAGATGCAGAACATCTCTGCCTACGGACGGAACTTCCTGACGAGCATGGTGCTCGTATTCCTTGCATTCTTCCTGGTAGTGAGCATAATAGTCCTGTACAGCATCGAATACAGTTTCGTGCTGCCGCTGAATGCGATATCCTACACATCGGAAAAATTCGCATACGACAGTGACGAGAGCATACATATGAGTATGCGGAAGATGGAGGAACTCAAAATATCCACAGGCGATGAGATAGAGAATCTCTATCATGCGGTAGTTAAGACCGAGAGCGATGTTGTAAAGCAGCTCGAAGATATACTGAAAAAGAGCGAAACTATCAACAAAATGCAGGAGGCGTTCATACTCGTGCTTGCCGATATGGTCGAGAACCGCGACAAGAGCACGGGAGACCATATAAAAAAGACAGCCTCATATGTGCGCATAGTCCTCAACAGGATGAAGGCTTCGGGATATGATATATCCGATGAATATATAGACAACGTCGTTGCATCCGCGCCGCTGCATGATATAGGCAAGATAAAGATACCGGATACAATACTCGGCAAGCCCGGAAGACTCACCGACAGCGAATTTGATATAATGAAGACACACACCCGCGTAGGACGCGATATCATACAGAAGGTCATGGAGCTCGTGCCGGAATCCGACAAGCTCGATGAAGCGCTCAGCATATCCCATTACCACCACGAAAAATGGAACGGCAAGGGCTATCCCGAACACCTCAGCGGTGAGGATATCCCGCTGTCTGCGCGTGTTATGGCGATATCCGATGTTTTCGACGCGCTCGTATCTAGGCGCAGCTACAAGGAACCGTTCCCGTTCGATCAGGCAGTGGATATAATCCGCTCCGAATCGGGAGAACAGTTCGACCCGAAGGTCGTGGATGCATTCCTTGCATCGCTCGATGAGATAAAGGAAGTCGCAATGTCATTCGGTCCTCTCAGCACGGTATATGCCGTGGACAATCATGTGGATGACAGCGGCAACAAACGCTGAAAACCGAAAGTCGGCGCTGCGGATAATATATCCGAAGCGCCGACTTTTATAATCAATATTCCGTTCTGCCGGTGATCTTTGTGAAGCATTCCTTATAGAGCTTTGCCGTGTTCTCTACGATATCCGCGGGGAGCTGCGGAGCGGGGGTAACACCGTTGAGCTTATTGGCGATGAGCCAGTCGCGGACAAACTGCTTGTCATACGACCTCGGGGAAACGCCTGTCTTGTAATCCTCTGCTGCCCAGAAACGGCTGGAATCGGGAGTCATT
>JAILFE010000015.1 GCA_024697725.1 Oscillospiraceae bacterium | reverse complement strand
CCGAATGTGCAACGAGCAGCCCCATAAACAGTATTGAGAAAGCAAGTCCCGAAAAGGTGTAGTATTTCTTAGCATCGGGCTTGTCAGCTTTGAGTGTGATGTGCTGTATCTTCCGATTTTCAGTATCACGGATATTGCCCTGTGCCATTTGCATAAACAGGCTTCTGACAGTTTTGCCGCCTTCGGGTTCGTTAAACTCGCTTCTGTAGTAATCAAAGCCATGTTCGGTAATGGTGATAAGCCCGAAGGCTTCGCTGGATTCCACCTGTTTCTTAGCTGTCGGTATATCTGTGACCTGTTCAAACCTCACACCTGTTGAAGCGGATAGCTGTTCTTTTATCCTCGCAAATCTGTCAGCCGTATCCTGCGACGCACCATTGTCAACGAACAGCACCCTGCCGCCGTCAAACGTGCCGTACTCAGCCTTGACATAATCCCCGAGCGCAAAGCTGAAAATAGAGATCAGCAGTATCGGCAGGAGAAGCATGAATACAAGATTGCCTTTGTTCGTAAAGAAAGCCTTTAGTTCCTTTTTCAGTATGACTCCAATCATGGCACGCACCTACTTTTCATCACGGAGCGCCTTGCCTGTCAGATCGAGGAAGATCTCCTCCAGACTTGCCTCCTGCTCGGAAATGCTTCGCACGCGCAGACCGTATTGATGAGCCATACTCATAAGCTTTTCCAAAAGAGTATCGTCTTCGGAATGCTTGATGATGCACTTTCCGCCTTCGGTTCTGGCACTGTTGACGCTTTTCATATGAGACGCATTTTCCGCAAACGCCGAAACATCAGTATCTTCCCCGAAATCCAGTATCAATTCGGTATCGTTTCCCAATTGATCTATAATATCCGATTTTGTTCCGGTTGCGATCACTTTCCCATGATCTATGATCGTGACCTTACTGCAGATCTCCTCAACTTCGGGCATATAGTGAGTTGTATAGAGTATCGTTGCGCCTGCCTGATTCAGTGCCTTAACATTCTCAAGGATACGGTTCCGTGACTGCGGGTCTATCCCGACAGTCGGTTCGTCCATTATGATCAGCTTCGGAGAATGTGCGATACCGCAGGCGAGGTTCAGCCTGCGTTTCATACCGCCGGAAAACTCACCCGACTTCTTGTCCGCAACATCTTCAAGTCCAACAAGCTCCAGAGCCTTTTTCACTTTTTGATCGAGTTCTTCTCCCTTGAAGCTATAGAGAGAACAGAAAAATCTCACGTTCTCTTTTGCTGTCAGATCAGGGTATATTGCCAGATCCTGTGGAACATAGCCGATATTCTTACTCCATTTTCTGATACCCACACCATTTTCAAAGACTACCTTTCCTGCGTCATAAGGCAGCAGCCCGAGCAGACAGCCTATTGTAGTGCTTTTTCCCGCACCGTTCGGACCGAGGATACCGTGTATTTCCTGCGCACCGATGGTTAGATCAACACCGTTGACAGCCTGAACATCCTTAAATGCCTTTCGCAGCCCCTTGATCTCTAATAGCGCCATAAGAGTTCACTTCTTTCTGATGCGATTAAATGAACATATCTGATTTTATATTCACAATATCATGATAGCATACGCTAATTGTTTTGTCAAGAGCTAAATGAATATTTTTGTAGATTTATTCATTGACAAATCCTAAGAAATAGTGTATACTATAAAAAATACACATGAAAGAAAGGAAGGGCAGCCAATATGCCGCAGATATTTGATAAGATAGGACGAGATAAGGTACGGACACAGCTTCTCGATACAGGCTTTGAGCTTATCAAACAGTACGGTCTGAAAAAGACCTCTGTATCTGCCATCGCCAAGAAATCAGGCATTGCTACGGGGACGTTCTACAACTTTTTCCCTTCCAAGGAGGAATTTGTTTACCGGCTTGTCCTTTACAAGCGTCAAACGGTCAAAGAAGCTTTTGATGAGCTTACCGCAAATGGAAAAGCAGATAAAGAGCGTTTCAGGTGCTTCCTGAGAAAGCTTTATTTCGAGGACAATGATGTTTTTCAATACCTGAGCGAAGATGAAATGGATCTTCTCCGTGCAAGATGGAAAGAAGAATATTGGAAAAACGAGCAGAATGACGAACGGACTTCAAAGTGGGTACTGGAATGTCTTACCGGTCTGAATGAAGATGTGAACTGGAAAGTCTTTGCGAATTTCACCAAGTCCATCTCACTGATACGGCACGG
>JAILFE010000398.1 GCA_024697725.1 Oscillospiraceae bacterium | reverse complement strand
GCATCAGAGACCTCCGCAGCTCCGGAAACGACTGCTTCCGAAACCGCGGAGGAAAACTTGTCCGCTGATGAAGAAACGGCAGACGCCAAGGATATCGCAGGCACATGGTACGAGACGGATGCGCTCGACCCGAGGACGCTTACGATAAACGAGGACGGGACATTCGCCCTTGTATACAAAGGCGGCGGCACGATGATAGGGACAGTGACCGCAGACTACGAGGTATTCGGCGACGGCTCGAAGCGCAAATGGTACAGCCTGCGCGAAACCGATGATGAAGTATGGGTGAGCTTCCCCGAGAGCGAGGACGGCACCCCGCTTACAAGCTTCAGCGGCATCACCGCGGACGGCGAGGTCAGCTTCACGAGTGCGGAGGCGCTTTTCGGCGCGGGAGACGGCAAAAACGGACCTATCGACCCTGCGATTCTGAAAACAGGCACCGACCTGAAAAGCTATTCCAATGCAGAAGCTCACAGGTTCGATGACGGAGAACTTTCCGTCGATCTTGACGGCGACGGAACGGACGAAGTGCTCGATCTCACTCATACCAGCACCATTACCGTATTTGACGAAGAAGTGACCGAAAGAGCCTTCTATATCAACGGCAGCGAGATGAAAGCCGTGAAGAAATGCACTGCCGACCAATACGCCGATCATTATGAAGCTGTCGATTCTTTCTCCGACTACTACTATATCTGTGATATCGACAGCAGCGACAATTACAAAGAGATAGCCATAGTGCCCTGTACTTTTACAAATGAGTACGAGACATATTTCTACAGATATGAAAACGGCACGCTCGGTTATATAGGCGATATCACCTATGATGTTCCCGATTCGTCAATAGAAAACGACATCCAGCTCGGAGTGTACATAACCGACGGCAACCCGATGATAATAGACGGCAGCGGCATCATAACCGCAGCGGTAAGGTGCGATGCGCCGCAGACATGGTTCGGGTACTGCCGCTACTCTTACGATGAGGCAAACGGCTTTGTTCCGATGGATAATACCGAGGTATACCCCTACGGATACGACCTGAAGGACGATTACGAAGGCGTTCTTGCACTTATGAAGGACAGCTTTTACAGCGATGGCTGCTCGCTCTTGAAAGCGACAGAGGTCTACAGGACTCCCTCCGAGGACTCGGAGCATTTCACTATGGAGCCGCAGCCTGCCTGCCCCACGGGAGTTCTCTACCACTCCTATGACTGGGAAAGCTCCGATTACGATTTCTGGGTATATATCACCGCAGAGGACGGAACGGGCGGCTGGATACACTATACGGAATACCCCGATTACGAGGATCCGCTGTTCAGCGCTCTCACACTTTACGACTGATACTATCCTCCGATAAAAATTTCAGCTGCTCCGTATATTCTGAACCGGAGCAGCTGATATTTTTTTGCCCGCCGGACCGGTCAGGTCTGACGGGCAATAGATACTGTGCTGTGATGACGTTATTTTTCACCGCTGAGCCATCTTTTGAGATCGCCGAGAGTATCGCAGTCGGTCTTCTCGCGCATCGAAGCGAGCAGCTTCTTCACATAGCTGTATGAATAGAACAGCTTGTCGCTTATTTCCCTGCCGTTATATCCCTTGATGATAAGCTCTGCGACCCTGCATTCCATTTCGGAAAAGCTCTCGGGAACGACAGAGGCGGGTCTCCGCGTATTTTCCTTGTTTTTCAGCAGATTGCTCACTCTTGCGAGCAGTATCTTCTGTGAGAACGGCTTTTTGATATAATCCGCCGCTCCGAGCTGAAGCCCCTTCAGTTCATCCTCCTCATCGGAAAGCCCCGTGAGGAACACTACGGGGATATTTCTGCAGCTTTCCTTAGATTTTATTGAGCGTATCACTTCGTATCCGTCCATGTCGGGCATTTTCACATCAAGCAGTATAAGATCGGGCAGAGTGCCTTCCGAAAGCGCTCTGAGAGCCTCTGAGCCGCTCGGATAAAGGCTCACGCTGTAATTCATGCCGAGAAGTACCGCGGCATTCTTCAAAAGCACCTTATCATCGTCAACTACCATTATCCTCAGCTTTTCATCATTTGCTGTCATTCTTCATCATCCTTCCGAACAGAGCCTTTGCGCTCACAAAATCAAGTTCATCGACAAATTCGGCAATATAGGTAAGTTCCTTTATGCGCTCGCTGTCGGTCTCCTTTTCGATAAGCTGCTGCAAGGCATTCTGTGTATCCAGCCATATATGCTCCTCCAGACCCTTGCGTATCTGCGTTTCAAGGTCATCTTCACTGATATTCCCTGCGCCCCCGGTGATCCTGTCCGACATTTCGGCCAGAAGATATCTCATGCCGTCCGCCGCCCTTTTCCATTCGAGCATCAGAAGACTTTCCGCGTTCGATACATAATCGGCATCTCCGGTATTGGAGCGTTTTTCAAGTTCGTAAGCCTGTTCATACAAGGTCATTGCGCCTATTCCCTTTGCTGCGGATTTCAGAGAATGCACTTCATATACAATGCTCTCATCATGTTCAGAAAACATACGGCGGACTTTTTCGCAGGTGCTGTCATACCCGTCCGCGAATATCTCCGCAAGCGAACAGAACCTTGTGATATTCCCGCTGAGATAGCTTATCCCGGCTTCAAGGTCGATATCGTATTTTTTCAGCTCGGACGACAGCCTTTTCAGTTCTTCACCGCTGAGCTTTTCATCCGATGTGCCGCTGATTATCACTTTTTCAGCAGGCAGCAGCGTTATGAGCGTTTTTTCAAGCTCGTGGTGGCTCACCGGCTTTGAAAGATAGGATGTAAAGCCTGCCGATAAGAATTTATCCTCAGAGCCCGAAAGCGCCTCCGCTGTTAGCGCGACTACGGGAACTTTCTCCGGAAGTCCGTTTTTCCGCATTATTTTCAGAGTTTCTATACCGTCCGTCACGGGCATCATATAATCAAGGAAGATAAGGTCATAATCCGAAGCCTGCGCCATATCTGCGGCGGTCCTGCCGTCGGATGCGGTATCTACGGTTATCATCGTGCGTTCAAGCAGCATCTTTATCACGCGAAGGTTTTCGGGATTGTCATCGACTGCAAGTATGCGGCATTCCGGTGCGATAAAGCTGTCCGTACAGGTATGTTCATCCGCTATGGATGTCATATTTCCGACAGGCGAACCGTCGATTATTTTCTGAACGACTTCAATGCCGAACGTACTGCCTTCATTTTCCGCGCTCTCCGCGATCAGCGTTCCGCCCATGCTGTCCGCAAGCTCCTTGGATATGGCAAGTCCGAGCCCTGTGCCTTCCACTGCGGATTCGACAGCATTCTTGCCCCTGCGGAAGATCTCAAAGATATGGTCGAGCTCTTTCTGCGGTATGCCTATCCCCGTATCGGAAACGGTTATCCTGAACAGCGCGGTATCATTCTCCTGCGGTATTGTCCGAGCGGAAAGACATACGCTCCCGTTTTCGGTATATTTGACTGCATTTGAAATAAAATTCGTCACAAGCTGTCTCAGATGATTCTTGTCTCCTTCCAGCATGGACATCATATCAGGAGAGATATCCGTTTCAAACGAGAGACATTTCCGTGCGCAGAGTTCCGACCCCATAGTGATGAGTTCCGAGAGAAGTGAATCGGTGCGGTACGGCTTTGATGATATCAACGTCTTTCCCGATTCTATCTGCGTCACATCAAGGATATTGTTTATGATCGACAGCAGATGGTCACCGGAACTGCGTATCAGCGATGTATATTCATGTATCTCCTCCGGATCCTGCGAGCGGTTGATAAGTTCGCTCATCCCGAGCATAACATTTATAGGCGTGCGTATCTCGTGGCTCATATTCGCAAGGAATATACCCTTTGCCTTACTGCTCTGCGTGGCTTCTGTCATGGCTGTCTCGAGCTTTTTCTGCTGATCGCTGTACATTTTCAACTGAAAGAACATTGCCGCTCCAAGAGCGCATGACGATACGCCGAAACCTGTGATGACATCTATCATCACTGCCTTGTCATTCGGGAAATGCGTCACGATCTCGGGTCTTTCGTGTGCAGCTATACAGCATGCGATGTATATGATTATCTCCGCCGCAGATAAAGCTATGCCGAGCTTTCCTTCGATCATGAACAGCGTGAAAGTCGTCGCAAAGACAAAAAAGCACGGCATACCGCTGTTATATCCTCCCGCAGTGAAGAACATTATCGGGAACAGCAGCATGAACAGAAATATGATCGTGATTATATAACACAAACGGTAGTTCCCCGTTACCGAGGAATATATCAGAAGAACGAGCGACAGGACCGCCGATGAGAGCAGGACCGCAGTGTTTATGAAAGTAGTTCCGTTTATCAGTGATACGAGAAATACGAAAAAGCTGACGATAAAACCCGTAAGCGCAAGCAGATCAAATACTCTCGCTTTGAAGCTGAGTTCGGGAGAAAACAGTTTCCTGTATAATTTCCTCAGCATATGATATCGACCTCCCGATATTGATTATATCACATTTGGCACAGGAATTCAATATATATCGGGAAACAGTGTCCCTTATGGACACTGCCCGTTATGACCGGAAAAGGCGGCATCACAAAATGCCGCCTTTATCTGCTTTATATCGTGATCTCTGCCAGAAGCTCGGAATCGCTGCTGTATAGCCTTATCGTGTATTTGCCGTCTTTTCGTTCAAGCTCTGTTATATCGATATAGTCATCCGGACCGGAGGTGTTGTCGGCAGTATATTCCTTATCTCCTACTTTGACAGAGTAGCCGGTTGTTTTCCATTCATCATCAAGTATGCACTCCGAGGTTATTTTCACTCCCCTGCCGTCATTGTCCGTATCAATATAGAAAGGATTATACGGCTCGTACTTTATCAGAAAATCTCCGCCGACAGATATGTATCTTTCATTGAAAAGCCCCTCGGCTTCGGAGAAAAGCACCGTAAGATACTGTGTTCCCCCGGCATAGAATGTCAGATCGTAGGAATTGGAGAAAAACATCACTCCGTCAGGCACGAACACGAAATTCATCCCGTCAAAATGAGTGACCGTTCCGTCCTCCCATGTAGCATCGTATCCCTGAAGATCTTCTCCGTAAGCGTGGGTGAGTACTTCCCTGTAATCCGCAAGAGACTGATAATCGGGAGTAACGGCTTCACTGTAGTCATTTTCCAGCTTTTCGGCAAGGATATCGACAAGCCGCGGGATATCCGTACAGATATCCGACAGTGCGAGTTCTTCTCCGGTCTGCGAATCAATGTTTTTCCCGATGTTCATATTCCAGCCGTGAACGCCGCCGCCATAGCCCTCTTCGGAATTGATGAAGCTGAACACCTTATCATCGCAGCGGGTGACCGAATTATCTATCGTACAGTAGTATTGCATCGGGTATTCACCTGTAAATGATTCGGAATAATTGCTGTAATGCTCCTTTGCGGTGCTTATAAGCCCTTCGCTTTCGTTGGAATATTCATCATGGCTTGTTTTCATGATATCCGACAGCTTTTCCGAGAGCAGAGGATATTCATCGGCATTGCTTATCAGCAGGGTATCGAATTTACCTTCAAAGAGAGCGGCTTTTGCATCATCTTCGGAGGTCACGGTACCGCCGTCGGTCGTCTGTATTGTGTATACGGGCAGGGCTGCCGGCTTTTCTTCCGCGGTTACGGTCGTTTCTTCCTCCGAAGCTGCGGAAGATGTCGTTTCAGAAGGGGCTGTGCTTGCTTCTGTCTCGGATTCTGCGGCGGATGCTGTGGTCTCAGAGACCGATGTCTCCGAAGACTGCACGGCAGAAGTCCCCGTATCCGTTACCTGTGTCGTAACAGCGGCAGGTGCTGCCGTGTTTCCGCAGGCTGTAAGCATCAATGCGGTGCATACAGCTGCGATCATTCTTTGTTTCACAATTTTTCTCTCCTTTGAAATGATTACTTCACCTTGGAAAACGGAGTATAATCGATATGGGCAGGATCACCGAAATTAGACATTCTCTCCTCGTAATCCTCCTTTGATACCGGCTCCGGCTCATCATTTCCGTAAGCGATGAACCACGGAGCATCCTCATCTTTCTCGGAATCGTATACGAATCTGCACTGGGTGAAAAGCTCCGTATCATTGTGTACCACGTCATAGACTGCACGTCCGCTTGAAAATGCGCTGTTGGAGTAATCATTGCATATCATGCCGTTCTCCAGCATATAATATCTGTTTCTTTCCCCGCCGCTCACAACATGGACGGGCTTGCGGTCTTTCATGGTATAGATATCATAGATGACGCTCGGCTCGCTGCTCTTTGATATCTCGCCTATGAGCAGTTCGTCCGTACCGTCGCCGTTGAGGTCTTTATATGCGTAGCCTATCTTATCGGTCAGGCTGCCTTTATCATACTGCGCTATCTGCCAGTAGATACTGCTCATGTTTTCCTTTTTGAGCTTTTCGCTGTCCCACTTTTCAGTGAGCGCTTTCTTGTGCTTCTTGAGAACATCGCCGTAAAGATCCTTGCCGCTCATTCCGCCGCCGCGCACATACTTGTTTCCTTTCACGCCCTTGATCGTCTTGAAGATATCCTTCGAGCCTTCGTAGAGCATACTGTAATTTTCGGGGATATCGGTGTACTTTTCATAATTGTACTGTATATCGGTCGCATAGATGACGGTGATATCGTATATCTTGCCGTCGGAGCCTTTCAGCTCACCTATCTTCCTTTCCAGCAATCCCGAATAATCGGCAGGATCTTCGTAAGCCTCTATCGAGAAAGCCCAGCCTCCGAAGCCGCTTTCCTTTGCTTCCTTGTCATATACCGAAATGCTCGTCTCGTTGGTCTCGACCACATAATCGGTATCTGCGGGGAGCGTTACCGAGAACAGAGGACAGCTCACGGTCTCACCCGCTATGAACTTCTTTATGGTCTTTACCTTTATTGTTTCGGACTGTTTTCCCGCAACATATTTCCCGTTGCTCTTTTTCAGCGCGGCGACCCTGAATTTATACTGCGTGCTGCTTTTCAGACCTGTCACGGTATATGACGTACCGTATACGGTCTTGTATGCCGTATATTTCTTGGTGGACGAATTGTACTTGTATATCCTGTAGGCATCTGCGCCCTTGACGGATGACCAGCTGAGAGTTACGGAATCCGAGCTCCTGTCGATATAATCCGCATAATCGGGTGCGGACAGTTTTGATGACGCCGCTTCGGCAGTAATGGCAACGCTTGTTTCGGGCACGGTGGTGCTGACAGCCCCCGTAAGAAGAACAGCCGCTGTTACGGCAACTGCTTTGATAATTTTTCCGTTCATAATGATATCCTTTCCCGATACCTTTTCCGGTATCGCCTGATCGCTTTAACTCATTATAATACTGTTTTTACGTTATGTCAATGTCCCATAAGGACACTGTTTTATCTGCATCTTGATTTCCGGTGCGGTCCTGTGGTATAATTGCTGATGTGCCGGGCGGTATTCCGGATAAAAAACGAAAATACGGCATGAAAACAGCCGTATGCTTCGGAGAGCGATACGGCTCTTCATCACTGTCCGTACAGTATCACTGATACGGTGAATACTCCGCTTTCGGGGGTGAATGAGCAGGCTCCGCCGTATTTCTCGGTAATGCTCTTCACGGAGCTTATACCGATACCGTCCCCGGGATGCTTGCTCGAGCGGAATATGCCCCCGCTGCGGGAAGGCTCCGCACCGTAGCTGTTCTTTACTATCAGTGTAAGGGAATTCGCCCCTCCCGATGTGGTATTGTATGCAGCAGTGAGATCGATGAACCTCTCCCCTGCCGCTTCTTTGCAGGCATCCGCCGCATTTTCGAGGATATTCCCGAACAGCACCGCAAGATCCTTCTTATCGGCAAAGATATCCTTCGGGATGTCCGCTTTCACGGAAAATGCGATATTGTTCTCATATGCAGTCTGAAAATATAGTGCCAGCACTATATTGACCGTCTCGTTCTCACAGTATATCAGCGGCTGATCGAGGAAATTCTCCTCGGTGTACATATTTATCAGCTCATCGAGGGCAGACATATCCCCGCTGTCGCGTATCTCCTTCAGAAGCGCGGCATGGTGACGGATATCGTGCCTTGTGCGGCGCATATTCTCAAGACGTTCGTTAAGGCTTTCATACTGCAGCCTTTGTATCGAAAGGGTATGATTCTCTGCAAGCAGTGCGGTATTCTTTTCGTAAAGCGCAGCCGTTTTTACAATGGTGCGGTATATGAGCACCGAGCCTGCATCTATTATGGAAAGATACACGGTGCTCAGCGGATCCATTGCGTTCTCCATTGCAGAACGCCCCTCCGAATGGAACTGGTGCACCCATATCACATAGAATACTGCGGGGACGAGCCACAGATAGCGCCACATATATTCGCTCGTGCTGCTGTCATACGAAATATCATCCGGACGGTATGCGGGGGATGCGATATCCTTGAACACAAGCAGGTACATACCCGGAAGGATGACTGCAAGCAGGGGTATCGCCATAAGATCATATGTATAATGATATTTCAGCAGTGCGAGCTCCGGGAAAAACAGAGCTTCGAGGCATTTTGCCGCGACGACAACGAAAGTCCCGAGATTTGTGACAGCAAGCACGGTGAATATCAGCTTGCCTATGTGCTCCTTTACTGCGGCGAATATAAATGCGATATGGACTGCCGATATCCCGATATCCCACAAAGCGCTCTGGGGATCCGGAGATGCAAGTCTTATGGGGAAATACACCAGCTGTATCGATACCGTGATACACAGAAGCGCGATCGTTGCCCTTTTATCCAGCCGCCAGTGTCCTCTGAAACTGTACAGTACCAATAGCATATACGGAAATGAGTTCAGGAACGCATAGAACACTGCTTCCCAGACCTGATAACTGCGGATACTATCTGTCATAGTAAATACATCCTATATCTGAAGCTGTGTAACAGCCGGATTTTATATATTGTCCTATCACGTGTTGTCCGATCACACATATTCTACCACAAAAACACGATCAAGTCAATAGGGCAGCAGGGTGCCGACTGCAGCAGAGCAACATTTCGTGCATAAAACCATACAATAAGTGCATTATTTTACAAACAATTAATAATATATGTTATTATAGTCAACGACAATGAAAGGAGGCCGTTATGCTTATAGCTATATGTGACGACACAAAGACCGACGCTGAAAAGATACGCTTTGCGCTTATGGATATAACCGATGAGCTTGAACTGGTATGGTTCGATACCGGGAAAAAGCTGATCGAAAGCATAAAGAAAGGCAGCTTCTACTCTCTTGTTTTTCAGGATATATATCTTGAAAAAGAGAGCGGCATGGATATTGCGCAGACTGTAAGGGAGCTTTCTCCCGATACACAGATAATATTCGTCACCACGAGCCTTGACCATGCGGTGGATGCATTCAGAGTGCAGGCGGTGGATTATCTTGTCAAGCCCTGCTCCGAGACCGATATAGTCAAGGCGTTTGCGCGTGTGAATATGCGTATAAACAAGCAGCTCCCGCCTCCGGTGATGATAAACATCGGCAAGGAGATCCATGTGTTCCACCCGGAAAGGGTCATAAAGCTCGAAAGCGACCGCCATTATACGGTCATATACCGGCAGAGCGGAAGAACAGACCGTGTACACAAGAATTTCTCCGATGTGGCTGAGCTGTTCGGCAAGAGCTTTATCGAACTGCGAAGAGGGCTTCTGGTGAACCCTCAGTATATCGAAAGGATAAACGGCGCTGCCGTTATACTTTCCGACGGGAGCACATATATACTTCCGAAAGCCAAGAAGGACAGCGTTATCGCTTTGTATACCGAATATATCACAGGGAAGACCGATCACATCTGAGAACGGAGGAAGAATATGCGATTTTCTACGAGGACAGCCGCAGCACTGCTTGCCTGCCTTATGCTTGCGGGCTGCGGCGGCAGCTCTTCTACGGATATATCCGGCGCGGGAGAGAATTATCTTTCGGATATAGGCGGACATGAAGGCTATATCGATACTCTCACGCCCGGTATCGACTATTACGGATACATAAACGGCAGAGAGCTCATGAATATGTCGCTCGACAACAAGCATGACCGTATGGGCACATATTCCGATGTGAACGATGTGGTAGACGGGCAGCTCGATGAAATAATAGAAGAAATAGCTGCGGACGGCGGGAATTATCCCCGCGGCAGCTATGAACAGATACTTCACGATGTATATCATCTCATACAGGATGATTACAGCGGGAAGCTCGGCACCGATGCAGAGGATACAGCCGTTATTGACGGTATACTCGACAGGATAGACTCCGTTGAGGATTTAAACGGGCTGAAACAGCTCTGGCGCGACCTTGCTCTCGACTACGGCGTATATGCATTTGCTGCGGGCTCATCAGGCATGAATCTGTATGATACGAACAGGAACATATTCACATTCAGTTATCAGGCGCCCGTTGATCTCGAAAAGATAAAGGACAGCGATATAAGCGCAGTCATCGCACGCGACGCAATTGCAGATACTCTCAGGAATGCGGGGATACCCTCATCCGATGCCGAGAAACGTGCGACAGACATAATCTATGTCATGCATGATATCGCAAGCTATACGGATTTCGGTATCACAGGCGGCAAAAAAAGGACCGAGGAATACTATAACATCTACAGGACATCGGAGCTTTCCGGTATCCTGCATAATCTCAGTGCGGACGACCTTCTGTATATCAGCGGATACTCCGGCAGTACTCCCGACGAGATCGTTATAATCGATCCCGGACAGCTCCGGGCTATGGATTCCTTCGTGGATGAAGAGCATATACAGGTATGGAAGGACCTCGCGATAAAGGCACTGTTTGACCAGTATTCCTTCTGGATACCGGATAAATATAATTTTGTCAAGGATGATACGCTCACAGGCGACAAGCTCGCAAAGAATATCATAAAGGGACAGCTCAGCAGTTATATCGGTGAGATATACGCAAAGCGCTGCTATACCGAAGAAAAGCGTGAAACGATAACACGTATATGCGAGGATATGAAGGCAGAATACTATGTCCTCATAAACGGCGCAGACTGGCTGTCCGATGAGGGCAAAACATTCCTGACCGACAAGCTTGACAATATGGGGTTCTTCATCGGTGCGGACAAGCCGCATGAGATCGACCCCTCCGATGCGGATGTCGTGGAAAGCTCTGTGCTGAAGACACTGATACATTATTCCTCCGATATTATCAGGGAAAATATCGATAAATACGGCGAAGCGCCGACTCACAACGGTTTTGACACCATGTCTCCCTGCACTGTGAACGCCTGCTATATGCCGGCATATAACTGCATCAATATCACGGCTGCGGTCACGACCGCTCCGCTTTATGATGAAAATGCCGATTATTACACTAATCTTGGCAGGATAGGTTCTATCATCGGTCACGAGATATCCCACGCATTTGACAGCAACGGCGTCAAATACGATGCTCACGGCAATCTGCGTCCCGATGCGATGCCCGAAGAGGATATAAAGGCATTCAGGGAAAAGCAGGAAAAAGTGACAGACTTTTACAGCAGCTTCAGGATACTCGGCACTCATGTGGACGGCAAGCTCACCCTCGGAGAAAACCTTGCGGACATAAGCGGTCTGCAATGCGCTCTTGCTATAGCGGGAGACCGCGAAAAGCAGAAGACGGTGTTTGAAAACTATGCCCGTCTGTGGCTGAGGCTCGAAACGGACACGAGCGCAAAGAAGCAGGTGGAGAGCGATGAGCATTCTCCCGCTTCCGTGCGCGTAAATGCCGTGGTAGCCTGCTTTGATGAATTCTATGATATATACGGAGTGAAAGAGGGAGATCCTATGTATGTTGCTCCCGAAGAAAGGGTGCGCAGGTGGTAATATGCTTCTGAAATATACTATTGGTAATATTCTTTCAAAGCCCGGCAGACTTGCAGTCATCCTTATATGCATGACAGCCGCCTGCCTTGCGGGATATATGGCGATAGATTTCGGAGATGCCTATAAGAAGACACTGACCAACGTATTCACGAACAGTGCCGGAAATGCCAATTTCCTCGTAATGTATCAGGGAACAGGCGGCATCACCGATGATATATTTGAAGATCTTCCCGCCACGGAGAGCGTATGTGCAAAAACGCTCCGCAAGCGCGAGATAAGACGCGACGAGAAGCTTTACAACTATGCCATAACCGATGAAGTGACTGTATACACATTCAGCGATATGGACACCGCTCATTCAATGGAGCTGATACCATATAACGTTGCACCGGAAAACGGCGAGATAGCCATATCCGAGGAATACTGCCGGAAGTACGGATATGTGGACGGCGATGTGATAATGCTTTATGACACCGACGACAACGAATATCCATTCAAGGTAAAGGGCACCTTTTCTCCCTGCTATTTCATAAACCGCTACTCTGCGGTCATATCGCAGGAGAGCTATATAATGCTCAAAGGCGACAGCCCAAACTATTCAGCATTCGTGGATGTCAAAGATGATGACAAGTGCATCGAATTCAAGGAGCAGATGAAGGAAAAGCATCCGAACGTCACGGTACTGCTGGAAAACTTCATCAACGAAGAAGAAAAGACCATCATTGATACGATCACAGGTGTGCTGTACCTTGCGTTCGTGCTGGTATTTGTGCTCGTCATATTCGTAACGGTAAGCTTTACCGAAAAGATCATCACCGAAAGGATGTCGGTCATAGGCACGCTGCGCAGCATCGGTATGTCGATGCGCAAGACCACCGCCATACTGCTTTTTGAAAATATCCTTTACGGTATACTTGGCAGCATATTCGGATTCCTGCTGTATCTCATAGTAAAAAAGATAGGTGTTTCTTACTTTTTCAGCTGGGCGCCTGCACAATGGCACAGCACTAAAGTCAATCCGATGATATTCCTGCCGGTAATGCTCGGAGCGGTGCTGATACAGATACTTGTTCCTCTCAAGGAAGTGCTCAGGGCTGTAAAGACATCTATCAGGGATATCATATTCGAGACCCGTGACAGCGAGTATAAGCTGTCTTATAAAAAGACCGCTGCCGGTGCGGTATGTATCGTCCTCGGACTGATACTCGGAGCATTCTTCGATGATCTGTACATACTCAGCACCTGTATCCTGCTCATTATATTCGGCAGTGCCCTTGTGATACAGTTTGCAGTAAGAAAGCTCACTCTGCTGCTTGCGAAGCTGTTTGAAGCAAAGAATATGCCCGTCGCCGAGCTTGCCGCCAGAGAGACAGGCAGCAAGAAGCCGAATTCGGGCAATGCGGTGCTGACAGTAGCGACAGTATCTGCCGCAGCCGCTATATTCGTCATGGTCAGCTCCATGCTCTATGCGTTTGAAAAGCCTTTGTACGATACCGATATCGTCGTGAGCGACACGAGCATGAAGACGGAGAAATACGAATATATCAAAGACACCGAAGGCGTTGACGATGTTGAATACATCTATATGAACTATGAAGGACTGAAATTCGGTGAGGACGACAAGAGATACACCATGCCTCTGATGTCACTGCCCGCATCGGGTCAGTATCTCGGAATGGGCGCTCTCCCGTCGGATATGGGTTTTTACGAGATGATAATCGACCCGCCCACAGCCGCAAAGATGAATGTCTCGGAGGGAGACAGCATAGATATCACGTTCCACTACAGCGGTATATTCCCCGAAAAGAAGACGATGACCGTAAAGATGATAACCTCCGAATCGCAGATCGGCACCTCGGGTATGATAATACTGTCGGACGGACTTTTCAAGGAGCTTTACTCCGACACCGTCTCGATGATACTTATCCGGACATCTGACCCCGTCGCCGTGAAGCGCGGGCTTGAACCCACACTGACAAACGGCGAAACGGTACAGACACTGGAAGAATTCACAAAGGAGACCCGTAAGGACAGCACGAAGTTCATCGCTATCATGCTCGCAGTTATGGCTTCGGCGATAGCGCTCACGCTCATAGGCATATCGGGAAATCAGCTGATAGGCTTTGCGGCACGGAAGAAAGAATACGCCATGCTCCACTCCTGCGCCTGCCCGCAGTCAAAGATAATACGGCTGATACTGGTCGAGAACGCGCTGCTGTTCGGTATATCCTGTATTGCAGCGGGACTTATATGCATACCCGTATCAAGCCTCATAGCAAGGATATTCCTGCTTATGGATATGGGACTTAACGCGACAATAAGATACAATATGCTGTTCGGATGCATATTCCTGCTCTGGGTGATAACGATGCTCACATCCATGACACCGATAAAGAGCCTGAAAAAGATGAATACGGCAATGGAGCTCAAATACGAATAACGGAGGATACTATGGAACCGATAATGAAAGCAGAGCACGTCAGCAAGACCTTCGGCACGGGCGAGGCGGAGACAAGGGTACTCACCGATGTATCCCTTGAGATACAGAAGGGAGAATTTGCCTCGCTCATGGGCGAATCGGGCAGCGGAAAATCCACGCTCCTGTACCTTGTGGGCGGACTTGATACGCAGTACGAGGGGAATATCTACATCGCGGGACAGAAGATGACCGGAATGAAGGAAGCGGAGATGTCCGCGCTCCGTCTTTCCAAGATAGGCTTCGTGTTCCAGTTCTACAACCTGATACAGAACCTTTCGGTAGAGGATAATATCCTCCTTCCGATAAAAATGGCGGGAAAAACCGTTCCCGGCTACAAGGAAAAATTAGAGGAGATACTGGAGATCACGGGACTGACCCCCAAGCGCAAGTCAAAGCCTTCGCAGCTTTCGGGCGGTCAGCAGCAGAGGGTATCCATAGCAAGGGCGGTGCTCTCCGAGCCTGAGATACTTCTTGCGGACGAGCCCACAGGAAACCTTGACAGCAAGTCCACGGCCGAGATAATGGAGCTTTTCAAGCGCATAAACGACGAAAAGAAGATAACCATACTTCAGGTAACACATTCGCCCGATACCGCCGAATACGGGAACCGTATAATCCGCCTTGACAGCGGAAAGCTGGTGGGATGACCGAAGACCGGCATCCCGACACAACAGGATAAATAGTGCGTGCTCAATAACCGCCCTACGGGCGGTTATGCTGCAAATCAAAGATTTGCAGCGCACTACCTGATTAATGTCTGCTTATTGCTGACCTACGGTCAGCAATAAGCAGACATTAAATAATCTATATCAAACGACAATGAAATTGCTGCATCCGGTCTGCGCAAAGCTCATATATTCAAAGCTTTGCCCGATTGAATGTGCAATTTCTTATGTCGTTGACTATAACTGTGCAAAGATCACCTGCACCGATCACAAGAAGTACGATCATTCCGGTCGTATTTCTTTTTCGGTTTTTATATCTGCTCTGTAAAAGCATTCCTCCTTTGACGGTTCCGAAGCAAAGGCAATTATTACATCATATATATTCATACAGAAAACCATATGTCAATAAAAGAGATATCCTCTGTGATTTTGCACAAAAGCAAAAGAGTATTCCGGAAAAACATTATACACCATTACATTAATGTGTAAAGCCTTACATTCATGCACAAACTATTGACATTTTAATAATGTTATGCGATAATTAATATGGATATGTATACTTCTCTCCGTTGAAAATGTACGTACATTTTGCAGAGGGATGTATGACGCAGCGCTTCACCGGATGTCCCTCAGACATCCCGGAACAGCGCACAGTACAGGACCGAGATCCCGCTTTTATCTGAAGCCTGTTCCGGGAGCTTCGGATACAGATGAATAATATCAAAGGATAACAGGAGGTAAACTATGGCGGCATGGATAATCGTAGTTGATGACGATACTGCAAACCTCAATATGGCAGGTCATATACTCAGTAAAAATAATTTTAGGGTCACAGCAATGAAATCGGGAAACGCGCTTATAGATTATATAAAGAAAAACGGCTCGCCCGATCTTATTCTCCTTGATATAATGATGCCTAAGCCTGACGGCTTTGAAACGCTTGAAATGCTGCGCCGTTATGAGCAAGAAACGGGAAAGGAAGAAGTTCCCGTCATATTCCTCACGGCTGACGAGGATTCAAGCACCGAAACACGCGGCTTTGAAGCAGGCGTTTCCGATTTCGTGAGAAAGCCGTTCGATCCCGATGTGCTCCTGCGGAGAATAAACAACACTCTTTCAAAGCAGGAAAAGATGCTGTCGTTCAAAGCCGAGGCAACGACCGACAAGCTCACGGGATTCCTCAACAAGGGCGCTGCGCAGTCGCTTTTCCCCGATCTGTGCAAGACCGAGACCGGCTGCCTTATGATGATAGACCTCGATTCCTTCAAGCTCGTCAACGACATATACGGTCATGAAATGGGCGACGAAGTCCTTATAAGCTGTGCACGCATAATATCCGAAAATGTTCCGTCGGGCAGCAAATGTGCAAGAATGGGCGGAGATGAATTTGCCGCTTTCTGCAAGGGGATGACCTCAGAAGATGAGATCAAAACGCTTGCCGAAAATGTGAACCTTCAGATGCAGGCAGACGCAAAAAGGCTTATGGGCGATGATATGGATATCCCTCTCGGAGCATCTATAGGCGCTGTTTTCGTTCCGAATCAGGGGAACGATTACGAATCGCTCATAAAGCTTGCGGACAAATCCCTTTATATCGTAAAAAAGAACGGCAAACACGGGTATGCGGTATACAATGATTCCGTCGCGGATGATGACAACGAGCTCACAGAAACGGATATCCATACCGTTTCAACGATACTCGGCGAACGCTCCATACCGAATTCGGCGCTTGAGCTTGATAAAGAGGTATTCACTTATGTTTACCGCTATATCATGCGGTACATAATACGCAACCGCAAGACAGCGTGCAGAGTCCAGTTCAGCCTTGCCCCGTCAGACGGCAATGAAGATCCCGCATTCAGGACATTATGCGATAAATTCGGAAGTCATCTCAAAGAAACACTGCGCAAATCCGATATTTTCATGAGGAGCAGATCAAACCGGTATTTCGTCCTGCTTACCGATATACAAAAAGAATATGTCGGAAAGGTCATCGGAGATCTGATAAATCACTGGGAAGAACAGAACGGAAAAGGCCTTGCTGTCACCTATGAGACCGATTTTGCAGGCGACAGCGGCGAATACAAAAAAGCCGTGCAGGAAGTCCGTGTCGCAGTCGTTGATGATGACCCCGTGAATCTTCAGACACTCGGAATGGCACTGAGCAAGAACGGCTATTTTGTGACCGCATTGAAGTCGGGACAGGCGCTCCTCGATTATCTCGAACACAATACACCCACTCTTATCCTGCTCGATGTCAAGATGCCTTCACTCGACGGATTTGAAACAATGAAGGCAATGAAGAAAATGTCAAGAAATACTACCGATATCCCTGTTATATTCCTGACTGCGGACGACAGCACCGAAACGGAAAAGACCGGACTTGCGCTCGGAGCCATGGATTTTATCAGAAAGCCTGTCGTTCAGGAAGTGCTTCTGCTGCGCGTAAGGCATATCATTGAGCTTGTTACGCTTCAGAGGTCGCTGAAAAGCGAGGTCGAGAAAAAGACCAATGAGATAAGCGATCTGTTCATCCATCTGGTGCAGTCGCTCGCGGATGCGATCGACGCAAAGGATACGTATACAAACGGTCATTCGAGCAGAGTTGCCGCATATTCAAAGGAGATCGCAAGACGTGCGGGATATTCGGAGCAGCATCTCAATGACATATATATGATGGGGCTTCTCCACGATGTCGGCAAGATAGGAGTGCCCGATGAGATAATAAACAAGCCGTCACGGCTTACCTTCGAGGAATACGAGAAGATAAAGACCCACACTGTTCTCGGTGCAAAGATACTTGAGAACATAAAGGTGATGCCGCAGCTCGCAACAGGCGCAAGGTGGCACCACGAACGGTACGGCGGAGGAGGTTATCCCGACGGTATCACGAGTGAATCCATCCCCGAAGAAGCAAGGATAATCGCTGTTGCCGATGCTTATGACGCCATGACCAGCAAACGCAGCTACCGCGATGCTCTTACACAGGAATATGTAAG